>JBFMHB010000003.1:10165-68586 GCA_040752915.1 Acidobacteriota bacterium | reverse complement strand
CGCGATGGGCTTTCACCGCGTGGCGCGGAGACGCCGAAATGGACTCCCTAAGGGCCTTCCCCGCCTCCCCTACTTGCCTACTTACCTACTCACCTACTCACCTACTCACTTACTCGCTTACTGTAACGTCTCGTATAGCCTGAGACCTGAGACGTACCACTGAGTAGGGGTGGACCTGGCGCGCAGGGCACATACAGACACGCATTGCGCGGTTCCCTATTAGTCTCATTACATATGAGATTCGTGACACTCGTAGAGGAGCGGTGTGGGCGCGAGTCTCATATAGCGTGAGACCGGGCAGGGCAGTGAGTAGTGCTGAGTACCGGGTGAGTAAGGCCACTGTACTAGTAATTTCAACGGCGGCCACAGTCCGGCCGCTACACGGACGGGCACCACCAGATGACTCGGCCGATGACCGGCGGGTCCACCTGTCGCGGGATGCGGACGTCCTTGAATCCGGTCTGTGCATTTTCCGCGTGGATCACCCATGCATCTTTTCGCGCGGCGAACCACTTCACAGAGGTTCCCTCTTGGAGACGCACCACAACAGGCCGCCCTTGGAGCTGCTCATATGGGCGGATCGCGTCTGGGTGGATATCCACAAGCACCAACCATCGGTCCTGAATCACTGGAGCCATTGAATCCCCCCGCGCCTTCAGGCCATACGTGTGCGCTGGATGCGGGACCAGCGGCTTGATGATCTCAGCCCAATCCGCCACGAGCTCGCGATCCTGTGGGACTGGTTCGCCCAAAGCGAGGAAGCTGGACACAATGGGAATTCGCACCAGGGGATACTGAGGCTCATAGACAGCGGGGGTCTCGTCCACGTGGCCATGGATGATCGGCTGCACCCGCATAGGCCCATAGCCCGCAATCAACCAGGTGAGGTTTACGCCGTACAGCTCGTAGAGCCGGGCCAGTGCAGGAAGAGACAGGAAGCTCCTGCCCGATTCGGCCATCGCAATACTGTTCTTGTCCCCTAGGTCCTCCGACAACTCCCGCATCGATCGGCCCACGGACAGCCGGAACCGCCGCAATCGCTCAGCAAACCCCTGAAGACTCCACTCATAACCACTCAACGACCCCGGGCTTGACTTTGGCATAACGCCGCCTTATACTAAGGTTGACTCCCGCGCTAACGGGAGCACATTAGGAGGACCGCTTGGACCACCTCTTCCTGCCGCTACCATTCACTCTAGCTCGCAAAGCCTACCTCCAACAGGCGATCCGCATCCAATACGGTACCGCCAAACTGTTAGCCTCCGAACTCGGGGTCACGCCGGCCACACTATCCCAGGTCATCTCCGGGGAGTCCCGCTCCGCTCGCATCGAGGCCCGTCTCGCCGAGATCGCCCACATTCCCAGCCACCTCCTCTTCCCAGGCCGGGAAAGGGCCGCATGATGCCCACTCACACCTCCGCCTCCTTTCCTCACAGGGCTCCCGGGAGCGCCACCCGGGGGCCCTCCTTCTCCCCCAGTATGGGGCTCGGAAATCACGGAGTCAATTAGCGAAATCAAGCAGTTACTCAACGTCCACACTAGCGGACGTTAGCAGGAGGGGCGGGGAATGCGAACGCTGGACCAGGTGGTGGCCACCACGATCCGCCGGTACCGGGGCGGCGAGGGCATCGAAGACCTCGCGGACGCCCTCGGCATCAAGCCCGGCATGCTCTACCGCCTCAGTAACCCCCTCGACGAAGAGGCCAGAATCAACAGCAAGCACCTGATCCCCCTCATGGAAAAGACCCGCGACTACAGCATCCTCAAACACATTGCGGCCCGCCTTGGCTTTCTCTGCGTCCGCCTACCCCGGGTGCGCTCCGCCCGCGAGGCGGAGATCGCCGACTACCAGCGCCGCCAAGCCGAGGCCATCCGCGCGCTCCTGGGCTTCTTCGCAGGCGAGCGTGGGCAAGAGGACACCCTCGCCGCGATCCGTGCCGAGCTCGAGGCGGCCGCCGGGTGGGCAAAAGCCGTCGAGAGCCACCAGACCCCCTCCCTCTTCGAGGAGGACCCGGCGTGAGGACTGTGAAAAGTTCCCAATACAGACACTCCATTGGGAACTCCATTAGGAACTCCATTAGGAACCGCCAATGAGACGCCAACATGGAGCGTACACCATGACATGTCAACAGGATGCGCAACAGACCGCTCCGGCCGAAGGGTGGCTCAACCTGCACCTATTGGGAACTTTTGAAGGTATTACATCAAGGGCTGTGAAAAAGAGAATCGCACAAAATCTTTACCCCCCCGACAAGGTCAGGAAGGTCACCTCTGTGGGCTTCGCGGGCTGGACTTACGAGGTCCACTGGACAGCCCTCAGCCCAGACGGTCAGCGCGCCTACCTCGCCCGTAGGGGGGAGACACTGGAGCAAAAGGTCTCCACCGTCCTGGCTACCCAGACAGCCGAGCCGCTCCAGGACGCCCCCCAAGCCGAGGTCCCCGCCGAGACCCTCCAGCGCGCCTCCGGGAAGGCCCTCCGTCAAGCCGCCCACCGCGCCGGCCTGGTCGAGGCATTCCGCGCCTGCCAGACCAAGGCGGAGAAGGTTTCATTTGCGAAACGCCACCATCTCCCCCTATCCTCTATATATAGATGGTCGCGCCGGTACGATGGTACCGCCGCAAGCCTCCTTGCCCCTCCGAAGGCCGGCCGCCGGATGTCCACCACCGCCGCCGCCATCCGCCAGGCGGCGGTAGACCTCTACCTCCGTCCTGAACGGCCCACCCCCGAGCAAGTGCTGCACGCGCTGCGCACGCGCCTTGGTGAAGCCACTCCCTCCCGGGCCACCATCTACCGGTGGCTCACGGATGAGCAGGTCCTCGGCGGCCGCGGGAAGGCCACCTACATCCGGTGGGGGGAGAAGGTCTACCGCGACACTTGCGAGCCGATCCGCCGGCGGGACTGGTCACGCATCCCCGTGAACGGCTGCTGGGTAGGAGACCACCACGAGCTCGACCTCCTCGTCATCCGCCAGGACGGCACCATCGGCCGGCCCTGGCTCACCGCCTGGCAGGACGGGCACAGCCGCGCTATCGTGGGATACACCATCAACCCTCAGCCCAATTCCCTCGAAATCGGCCTGGCGCTCCGCGCCGGGATTCTCCCCACAGAAGACGAGCCCTTCCAGGGAATCCCAGCCAAGGTCTACGTGGACAATGGCAAGGACTACCGCGCCAAACTCCTCAACGGTAGTACCGTCCCCGTCTTCCGCCAGTCTCACGAGGATCCGATCTGGGGGCTCTTCGGGCACCTCGGTATCGCTACCCACTTTTGCGAGCCGTACCACGGGAAATCGAAACCGATCGAGCGCTTCTTTGGGACCCTTGAAAGCGGCTGGCTCTGCCTCATGAAGGGCTACTGCGGGCGGTCACCACAGCACCGCCCCGAGCACCTAGCCGCGGACGTGAAGGCCACCCAGGAGTGGCTCCAATCCAACGGTGCCCGCGGGGAGCGCCGCCTCATGACCTGGTGGGAGATGGAGATCGAGGTCTCCGAGGCCATCCGCGCCTACAACCGCCGCCCGCATTCGCAGATCGGATGGAACCCCGCCACCCAGTCCTACTACACCCCCGCCGAGGTCTACCTCCAAGGCCTCGGCGCCACCGTGCGCCTGCCGGCCCGCGAGGTGATGGACGTCCTGATCCTCCCCTCCGCCACCCGCCAGGTCCGGCAGGACGGGATCCACCTCCATAAGACCCTCTACTGGCACCCCGACCTGGCCCCCCTCATCGGCCAGGAGGTCGAGGTCCGCTACCACCCCCGCGACCTCCGGGAGGTCCTCGTCCTTCGCAAGGGTGCCTTCGCCGCCTGGGCTCAGGCCCAGACGGGCGCCGCCCCCTTCGCCGAGACCGAAGAGGAGACCGAAGAGCTCCGCGCCTTCCTCGCGGGCAATGCCCGAGCCCGCAAGGAGTACCGCGAGAGGCGCGCCGCGCTCCTCGCCGCGAACCCCCTGGCCGCCATGGTCCCAGGTACCCGCGAACTCGCCGCCGCCGGTCAGGTCATCCCCATGCCCCACGTCACCGGCTACGACCGCTCCGTACGCCAGGCCGCCCGCGCGAAGCGGGCGATGGAGAAGCGCCC
The DNA here is from genome assembly GCA_040752915.1 of Acidobacteriota bacterium. Lineage (NCBI taxonomy): Bacteria > Pseudomonadati > Acidobacteriota > Acidobacteriota bacterium. The sequence continues at coordinate 64,508 of JBFMHB010000003.1, read as the reverse complement.
CAACCCCCCCACGCACGCGCAGAGCGTGGCCGTGGGAGAGCTGATCGTATGGGAATTCCAACGGCAGGCCCAGGCCCACTCACGAAAGGAGGAGTCATGACCGAGACGATGAGCGCGAGAGGAGAGACCGAGGCCCTCATCGGGGAACTCAAATCTCTGATGGCGGCCCGCAACTGGGGCCAGCGCAGACTGGCGGAGATGCTCGGCGTCAGCCAGAGCACCATCTCCCAGTGGCTCCAGGGGAAATACCAAGCCCAGGAGGTCATGGACCGGCGCGTGGCCGAGTTCCTGCACGAGCGCAAATCCGCCGGCGAAGGCGTCGTCGCCGCCGAGGGGTACCGCCTCATCCAAGAGATCGCCACCCAGTGCCTGGAGGAGTGCAAATTCGGCGTGATCCAGGGCAACCCGGGCACGGGCAAAACCAAGGCGCTCCAACTCTTCGCGCAGGAGCACGACCAGGTCGTCTACGTCCGCGCAGATGTGACCACCAACCTCAAGGTCCTCCTGGAGGAACTCGCCCGCGCCGAAGGCGGCGGTCTCACCAACGCGCAGCTCATGCGCGAGGCCAGAGCCCGCTGCAAGGGCCAGCTCGTGATCGTGGACGAGGCCGACCTCCTCCCCGTACGATGCCTCGAAGCCCTGCGCGCCATCTGGGGAGACGGCGGCTGGTGCGGCCTGATCCTCGCCGGGACGCCCAAGCTCGAGCGCCTCCTCCGCAGGGGGCCCCACGCCAACGAGAACCTCGCCCAGCTATACTCGCGCGTCGACTTCAACGCCCTCATCACCAACCCCACCCCCGTGGACCTCGAGCAGTACCTCGACGCCGCCCAGGTCGAGGATCCCGAAGCCCGCCGCATGATCATTGCCGAAGGCACTCGCGGATCGTTCCGCGCCGCCGCCAAACTCCTTAACCAGGCCCGGCGCGTCGCCCGTCTCAACGGCCAACCCACCGTCACCGGCGCCGCCGTCCGCGCGGCCCGCCAGCTCATCATGCCCGCCCACGCGGCCTAATAGAGGAGAGGCCCATGCCAGACCAGACCGGACACACCCCCCGCCCCGAGATCACTCACAGCGAAGCGGCACAGATCGTAGCCGGCTACCGCGCCGACGCCCTGGACGCCCTGAAGCGCGTGAGCGAACTCCACCTCTACGCCGAGCGCAGCAACAACGATGCGGATCTCCGCCAGGCCCTCCTGGCCTGCGAGAACGCCGCCGGCCGGATCCGCCACTACATCTACGTCCGAAACAGCGCCCGCGAGCGCATGGCCTCGACGGCCGACCCGCGGGTGCTCGAAATGAAAGGAGCGTGAGCAGATGGTCAAGAACCCCATGCGTCTCTCTGCCCCGGCCCACCGGGTCACCCCCCAGACTGCCGCGGAGGCCTCCAATGCCATGGGCGAACTGGGCACGGCCATGGCCGAGCGGGCGAGGCTCCAGGCCGAGCTGGATGCGGAAGTGGCCAAGGTGACCGCGAAGTACCAGCCGAAGATCCAGCTCCTTGCCGCCCAGGTGAAGGACCTGGTGGGCGGTCTGCAGACCTGGGCCGAGGCGAACAAGGACGAGCTGACGGCCCAGGGCCGGCGGTCGGTGAACCTCGGCACCGGCGAGCTCGGCTGGCGTCTCAATCCGCCCAAGGTCAGGGTGACGGGGATCGGGAAGGTGATCGAGCTTCTCAAGGCCAAGGGTCTGGAAATGCTCGTGGCCGTCAAAGAGGACATCAACAAGAAGGCCATCCTCGAAGATCCCTCGCAGATCAAGGGCATCAAGGGGCTGGAGATCATTCAGGAGGAGACCTTCTGGGCCAAGCCGGCCTCCGTGGATATGGAGGAGATCGCGTCCTAGCCGAGAGGCCAGGCCGAAACGGGGGGATTGAGTCCCCCCGTCCGCGGGTGAGGCCCGCGCTGAAGAGGCCGACATGAATGGAAATGAGATTGTTCGGCGATTGGCTATGGAGATCCTGCCGCATATTTCCAGACGGGCCTTCCTCGTGGTCCTCGATCGGGAGTCCAAGGATGTGGCCATGCTCCGGCGCCTCCTCCGCGCGGAGGTGAATCTCCGGATGCAAAGCATCCTCGAGAAAACCGAACAGGCCATCAGGGAAACCGAGGCAATACCTCGCGATATCGATCATGTAGATCGCTACCTCGCCGCCCATGACCGCTTTCTCCTGGCGCTCCAGGAGGCGCGCGTCCTGGAGCAGTGGGAAGAGGCCATGGAGGCGAAACTCGACGAGAGCGAATCCATCGATCCTGGAATGATGGAGGCGCCCAGATGAAGGACTGCCAGGCGCTGGCCGCCAGAATACTCGCCGCCCTCCAGGCCTCGGCGAGGCCTCTCAAGCGCCGCGAGCTGGCCGACCTTTGCGGGCCCCATGGATGCAAGGTTACTACCGCAGAGCATCGGATCCGCGAGGCGCTGGACTGGCTCGTGCTCCAAGGGCACCCCATCATGAGCGACGGCTCCTGGTTCATCATCGCCAGCACGCCCGCGCAATTCGAAGCGGGGCTCCGCCTGCGTGAAAAGGCCGTACGCGCGGAAGCGATGAAATTGCGCAAATTGCGCGGGATGCTGCACCGCATGCAATACGCCGAGCGGCCCACCCATCAATCCCTGCCCTTCGAGGTGAACTCATGCCCATGAAGGATCCATCGATCTATGGCCCGAATTGGCAGGAGATCAGTTATGCAGAGAAGGAGCGCGCAGGCTGGCGGTGCGAATGCAGAGGCCAATGCGGGCTGGAGCATGGAAAAAAGGGCGAGCGCTGCCCCGCATTCCAAGGACAGGTGCGCCCATTTGGTAGACGGCCGGTGATTCTGACAGTCCACCATGTCAATCAGATCCCGTGGGACCACCGCAGCGATAACCTCCTGGTTCTCTGCGAGGGCTGTCACAATAGGCTGGACATGCCCATGCGGCAGAAACATGCTCGGGAAACCCGCCGGGCCGCAAAGCGCCTCCAATCGCTCTTCGGAAGTGACCCATGAATAGAGCGCCTTCCCGTTTGGGCCATGCCATGAAGAATCTGGCGATCCTCCTGCTCGCCGCCGCCCTCTCCGGGGACGTTGTCGAAGCCCCGGAGGCCGGCGCCCAACACCGCCGTCCAGCCCCCCTGGAGGCCCTCCAGCCGGCGGGCGAGATCCTTCTCGCCTCCTGGTACGGCCCCGGCTTCCATGGCCGCCCCATGGCCTCAGGCGCTCCCTACGACCAGGACGCTCTCACGTGCGCCAGCCCCTCTCTCCCCCTGGGCGCCCGCGTTCGTGTAGCCCCACTCCTCGGAGGCCCCACCCTCACCCTCACCGTGACGGACCGCGGCCCCTACGTCCCTGGCCGCACTCTCGACGTCAGCCGCGAGGCCGCACGACGCCTGGCGTTCCAGCGCCAGGGCCTCGCCGCCCTCCGAGTGGAGGTGGAAACATGGCCCTGACCGCCCGCATGATCCGGACGATCCACATCGCCAAGGCCAAGACCGGCATGCCCGAGGCCCACTACCGCGCCCTCCTCGAACGCTTCGGGGTGACCAGTTCCACGGACCCACGGCTCCAGCCGCGCGACTACCACGAGATCATGGCGCAGTTCCGGGCGCTCGGGTGGCCCCCGCGCGGGGCCACCGAGCCCGCACAGGGGACCCCAGCCGGCGGTACGCCCGCACAGGTCTATGCCGTCCGGATGCTCGCGAAGACCCATGGCGTGGAGCCCCAACGCCTGGCTGGGATCGTCCAGCGCGTCACCGGCCGCAGTGCCGCCCCGTCCGACCCGCTCCGCTTCTGCGGCCGCCGAGACCTGAGCAAACTCATCCAGGCCCTTACTCGCTGGGCCTGGGACCAGGAAAGCCCTGGATCCAGCACAGGAGGGGAAAATCATGGGACCTGACACCGGCATCCGGCAGCCTCGTATCGAACTCCACGACGCCCTCGAGCGCTTCCGCGCCGGGGGCTACTGGCGGCCCATGCGCGTGGCCGCTATCATGGGATGGAGCCGATCCTACATCTACTGGCACATCGCCCGCGGGGACCTGCGAGCCGAACGGATCGGGCCGCGCGTCCTCCGCATCCACGGCCAGGAAGTCGTGCGGTTCCTCAGCGGCCTGGCATCCGGGGACAGATAACGTCCAACCAGTCCACTCGGCAGTCGTGGGCCCCCCGAGGACCGGGGGGCCCTTTTTTAATAGACCTCGAACCCCCAGGAACCGAGCCGGGCCAGCTTTTTCCCGGTCCGGTAGTCGTAGATCTCGACCCAGGCCAAGCCGCCCTTCAGGGCCGCATAATCCGCGAGGACGGCGCATAACCCCTGCTTGCCGTCCACATTCAGGGCGTTCCAGGTCGCGGGGTCCACATAGACGTAGTGGTCGCCCTCGATTTTTCGCACGACACCATTCGCCAGTAGGCCCGCCACCCGCTGGGAGACCTCTTCATCCGTCAGGGTGGAGCGCTTCGTGGAGCGCGTCGGCTCCGGGGCGCCCGCTGGCGCGCCGACCCGATCTGCCAGGCCGCCGAGCAGTATGAGTAGGAGGCAGCACCCGACTCCCATCGCCAAGATGACCAACCAGGCCGTTCTCGATAAGCAGCCGTGGGAGCGGGTGCGGGTTTCCGGTGGGGTCCCGCCCGCGCCGGCCTGCCCCGACCGTATGCCGGGTGCCGCCAGGTCTCGCCCACGGTGCTTGCAGACCACGGCAGCGTCCTGGATCTCCCCCGCGCAGTATGGGCAGCTCTTCAGGGCCCCCTCCTTCCTGACCGAGCAGGTTGCCTCCGATTCTACCATTCCCCTCGATTGCGTCCAACGAGTCCCAGCCCCGCTTGCCACCGGCCCGAGCCGCGCCCCATCCTGTCTGCAGGGAGGCCGCGCGAATGGGGCAGAACGGGAAGAAGGCGGCGAGACCTGCCTCCGCTCCGGAGGCCCGCCCTCCCCGTATCCACGTGCGGAAACGGCCGCCCGTGTCGGAGGTGCCGCCCCAGGAGCCCAGCAGGACGGGCAGAGGGCGGCTCCTGGAGATCCAGGAGGCGGAGTGGGCCTTCGTGCGGGAGGGCCGCTCCCTGGCCGAGATCGCGCAGGCCCACGGGCGTCCCTACCGCACCATCCAGCAGTGGGCCCAGGCGGGGCTTTGGGAGGCCGCCCGCCGGCAGTTCCTGCTCTCGGACCAGGGGCAGGCCGACATCCTCCAGGAGGAGCTGCGCAAGGTGCTTCTGGATGTGCAGCGCGGCATCCGTCCGCTGACCGCGCCGCTGGCGCACATGATCCTCGTGACGAGCCGCGCCGCCAAGGAGATGCGGGGCGACCGCTACAGCGTGAGCGCCGTGTTCGCGGTCATGAAGGACTTCCTGCGGCACATCCGCGCCGCCCAGCCCGACCTGCTGGACCACCTCGAGCCCCACGTGGAGGCGTTCCTCAAGGCCATGCGGACCGACCTTCTGCCCAAGGGCCCGCCGGCGCGGAAAGGCTGAGCCATGCCGAAATTGACCCCACGCGAGTTCGAAGCCCATCTCGCGGAGACCCTCCAGCTCTGCCGCGAACAGGCTCAGCCCTTCGAGGACCACGGGCCCGCGGCCCGCGCGGCGCGCATGGAGGCGGCGCGGGGCGACCTGCTCGCATTCTGCCTGACCTATCTCCCCCACTATTTTTTCGAGCCGTTCGCCCCGTGGCACAAGGACCTCGCGGCCGCCTGCGAGACCCGCGAGAGGCCCGTCGTCATTGGTTCCATGGCCGGCGGAGGTAAATCGAGCCTCGTCACGATCGGCCTCACCCTGCGTGCAGTCGTGTTCAAGTCGGACCCCTTCGTCGTCGTCGGGTCCCTCACCGAGGATCTTGCGGCGCAGTTCACGGCGCTCGTTAAAATGGAGATCGAGCAGAACGCACGCATCCATCAAGATTTCGGCCCTCTCAAGGGCAGCCTGCGCTGGGAGGACAGGGATTTCGTCACCTCTACGGGTGTGCGCGTCAAGGCCCGGGGCATCGGTCAGCCCTTCAGAGGCCTGCGCTGGCGCCAGCACCGCCCCACGCGGGTCATTCTGGATGACATCGAGGACGAGGACCTCGTGGCCAGCTCCCGCCGCGTCCAGAAAGCGCTCACGTGGCTCCTCGCCACCGTCCTGCCACGCATGACGGCCAAGGGGTGGAGCCTGATCCTGGTGGGGAATGTCATTTCCCGAGCAGGCGTGCTCGGGACCCTGCTGTTCAACCCCGAGCATCGGGAGTGGGAGCGGCGCATCTATCCCGCCGAGGACTCCAGGGGCCGACCCACGTGGCCCGACCGGTACCCAAAGGCGGTCCTGAACCGTCTGAAAACCCTTCTGGGGCTCCCGCGCTACTCGCGGGAATACCTGTGCGCCCCAGTCGACGACACCCATCTCTTCCAGCCGGAGAATACGCAATGGTACCCGCAGACCGTCCTGCCCCGCCTGCGGGATGTGATCGTCTATATCGACCCCAGCGTGACCGAGAGCCGCAAGGGCGATTACAAGGCGATCGTGGGGGTGGGGCTTCTGCCCGGCGACCACCGGGAGCATGTCTGCGCGGCCTGGGTGCGCCATGCCTCGGTGGACGCCATGATCGCGGCGGCCTATAGGATCTGGGAGGCCCTGCATCCGAAGTACTTCGTGCTGGAGGCCAACGGCTTTCAGCGCCTGCTCAAGCGCGATTTCGACGCGGCGGCGCGGGCCAGGGGGTTCGCCCTGCCCATCAAGCTCCGCACCCAGCGCGAGAACAAGGGCGTCCGCATCGAGCGCCTGGTGCCCCTCCACGACGCCGGGGATCTCCTCTTCTGCCGCGAGGTGGGGGACACGCCGCTCCTCCTGGAGCAGATGTACGAGTGGGAACCCCAGGGGTCCGCCAAGGACGACGGCCCTGATGCACTGGCCGGCGCGACCGAGGAGCGCCGTGCCCCCAGGCGGGCGCGGTTCCGCAGCGCAGCGTAGTGAGTACACCGCTGATTCCGCCTTGATTAGCGGGCCGGAGGTCCCCATGAGCGAAGCAAAAAAAACGGCGCGGTTCCGGCCGGCGGGCCGGGTAGTGAACCCCCGGACGGGGCAGGATGACGGGAAGACGCCCGTCACCCATGAGACAAAATACGTCCCGACCCTCGGCAGCCCGGCACGGTACGCGCAGGCGGGCTATCTCGACCCCTGGCTCGGAGCCACCCAGAACGCCCTCGGGTCGAATGTGGGCGGCGCGGAAGTGTCCCCCATCTACGAGCCGACAGATCCCACGCGGCCGAAGGACGACAAAAAGATCCTGGCGCTCAAGGCCTTTCTGGAGGCGGATCCGCGCACCTACAGCACCCCGGAAGAGCGCCTCGAAGCCCTGGCCCTGGATTACCGGATCCAGGGCTACTGCGTCTTCGAGATCGCGCGCGACGCGGACAGGAAGCCATCGGCCTGGTACCACGTCCCCGCAGCGACCATCCGGGTGCATGTGGGGTTCGACCGGTTCGACCAGGTGGACGAGACTGGGCGCGTCATCGGGACATTCGGCGCCTACGCACCAAACGGGCGGCCCGATGGGCGGCCGGAGCTGATGCTCATCCGCCGCTACGATCCGACCGCGAAATACGTGGGGGCCCCTGGCATCGCTCCCCTCCTGGGGACCTTGGAGAGACTGGCCGCCCAGGACGCCTACAACACGAAGCTCCTGCGGCGGGGCGGTGTCACGCCATGGCTCCTGTTCCTGCGGGAGGCCCTAGATGATGAATCGTTTGCGCGCCTGAAGGACTTCTTGAAGCAACTCGAAAGCGGCCCCGAGGCTGATCTCGTGGGCATCCTCGACGGTGTGGGGGAAGGGGCGGACCTGAAGACGCTCGTGGAGGGCGCCGCCGAGATGACGCACACGGAAGGCGAGAAACTCATGCGGGACCGCGTTCTCGCCGTCCAGCAAGTGCCGCCCACAAAGGTCAGCCTGTCGGCCTCCAACTACGCGACCGCCTACCAGGAGGACCAGACCTTCCGCTTCCAGGTCGTCCAGCCGATCCTGCGGCGGCTTCTCAAGCGGCTCTCTGTCGTGGCCAGAGAGATCACGGGTGACGCCGAATACCGCTACACCTTCCGCCAGCAATCCTTGGAGGACTACCTCCAGCTGGTCCAGGCGGAGGACATCCTGATGACCAAGGCGGTCCACACCATCAACGACACCCTCGCGCGGCTCGGGATGCCCGGCATCGGCCCCCTGGGCGACGCGCGGATCGCCTTCACCAACCAGGGGCCCGTTCGGCTGGAGGACCTAGTGAACGGGAATCTCCCGCCCACGCCGGGCCGGATCGTGGACTCGCTCCTCTCCCTTCGCCGGGCCATCGAGGAGGCCCAACGTGCCGCGCCGCCAGCCACTCCGTCCAGCAAGGAGTGACTTCGGCGAGGTCCTTCGGCTGACCGAGCAATGCCTTTGCTGGCTCGGTGTGCTCTCCCCGTCCTCCGTGCGGGCGAAGGGCGGGGCCCCCAAGAGCCAGGTCAAGAGCCTTACGGCCGACCTCAGGCGCATCTGGCAGGCCCTTGAGGACGCTCTGCTCGAGGATGCCGTGTTCGATCAGGCGGGCCACGTGGCGGTAGATGAGGCCGCCATCGAAGCGCTGTGCGCGGCCTTCAGCTCCGAGATCGAACGGGCTCTCACCGCGGCCGTGAAAGACGCCGTGCAGTGGGGGGTGGACGAGGCGGCGGAAGACCTGGGGGTCTCGATCTCCTTCTCGAGCGTGGACGCTTCCCTGCTCGGAGCGCTCCAGGGCCAGGCGGTGACGCTCTGCGAGGCCACCGCCGCAAAAATCAAGGGCGACGTGAAGGGGATCCTCCTGGAATCCGTCCGCCTCGGGGAGACCCTCCCGCAGGCCATCGAGCGCCTCCAGTCGGCCTCCAGTCTGAGCGGCTACGAGGCCGAGCGCATCGCCCGCACGGAGCTGGCCCGCGCCGCCAACGCCGGCCGTCTGGAGGGCTACAAGGACCGCATCTCCCACGTCGTGTGGGTCCTCGGGCCGGCCTATAGAGGCGGGTGCGAGTGCGCCGAGATGGCCGGAGCCTACACGCTCGACGAAGCACGCTCCGTATCTATGCCCCTGCACCCGAACTGCGACTGCTACTGGCGTCCCGCCGCCGCGGACGAGGCCGAGGAAGCGGCCACCGACTAGGGGCTCGCGAGCCTCCGGCGCCCCGGCCCTCCGATTATGTCCAACGTGTCCTAAACCCCCTTGGCAGCGTGCTTTGCGGTCCCCATGCTATAGGGGACAAGGAGTCCACCCCAATGGATCGCGACGCGCGCACCGCCAGCCTGCTCGAACCGCAAAAGCGCTTCTACGCCCTCCGCAATGTCCGGAGGGACGGGGACGCGGTCTGGGCCTACGGGTACGCCACCACCGAGGAAGTGGACTCCTACGATACCGTCTTCGCGCTCTCGGCCACACGAGAGGCCGTGAAGGAATACGACCGCTGGCGTACCCTCCGGGGCATGCACCAGCCCATCGCCGCGGGAACCGTGCCCGTCCTCGAGCTCGACGACAAGGGGCTCTGGATCGGGGCGCGGGTTATCGACGATGCGGAGATCCGCAAGCTCGAAGAAGGCGTGTACAAGGGCTTTTCCATCGGGTTCGAGCCCCGGGACGGCCGCTGGGAGATGCGCGGCGGGCGAGACGTGTTCGTCTTTACGGCGTATGACCTGGTGGAGATCTCCCTCGTGGACCGTAACTCCAACCCCGGTACGCCCGTCCTGCTGTGGCAGCGCAGGGCCATCTACGACCTCGCTCCGGCCACCGCCGACTGGCTCTTCGACAATGTCTCCGACTTCGAGGCCATCCGCGCGAAGGGCGGCGCGGCCTTGCTGGCCGAGGCCTATGCATGGGCCGCCCCCGACGCCGGCGAAGACCCCGCTCGGTACGCGCTCCCCGTGGCGCGCCTGGCCGCCCCCGACGCCGAGCGCCTCACCCTGAACCGGTACGCCGTGCGAGCCGCTCGCGCGGCGCTCGATGGGGGCAGGGACCCCCTTCGCATTCCGGAGGACGAGCGCGCCGCGGTGCGGGCGCGCCTCGCCGCCCTAGACTCGCTGTTCGACCAGACGACGCCCGGCCGCCGGGCGCAGGAGGACACCATGGACGAAACCAAGATCACCAAGGCGGTCGAGACGGCCGTCACCGGTTTTTTCCGCCGGATCTTCGGCGGGGAGCCCAGGGCCGCGGCCCAGAACCAGAACGGCCAGGCCGCCGAGACCCCGGCCAAGGTGCGCGTTCAGGCCGCCGCCCTCGAGGGCGCCGCCGGCCTGCGGGCCGCGATCGAGGCCCTGGGCGAGGCGGGAGCGGAGGTCCTCGGAGCGCTGGACGCGGTGCTCGGCCGCATCGAGGCCGCCCCTCCCACCGCCACGGTCCCGCCGGAGATCCAGGTCATCCAGCAGAGGCTCCAGGCGCTGGAGGACGAGAACAAAGCTCTCCGGAGCTCCCTCGATCAGGCCCTCTCCCAGCGCAGGAGCGCCGATACGGTGCAGGGCGAGAAACCCTTCAAGTCCCGCTACGGCGGGGCCTTCGCGGGCTGAGCCGTCCGGACCGGACGCAAGGAGGACACCATGGACGAACTGCAGCAGCGCATCAACCGGATCCTGGACGCATGGGCCACGCGGTCCTCGATCAACCTCGCCACGGGCGGCCAGGTGCCCGCCGAGAAATTCACCGAGTTCCTCGCCACATCGGGCGCCGAGGGCACGCCCCTCCTGGCATCCATCCAGGCCGCCGGCGGGTTCCTCATCCGCAACGGCGATCCCATCAAGATCCCAACCCTCGGGCTCGCGAGCCGTCAGCTCCAGAAGGCCACGAAGGCCACGGCGCCCGGTACGGTGGTCTCCTTCACCACGGGCGAGGCGAGCATCTCCACCACCGAGGTGATCTACCCCGTGGACCTGGACTACCAGGACTACGAGGACGCCATCGGCCGCATGCCCACCGAGCTGGGCGAAGCCGCCGCCAACGAATACCTCGACCAGGTCACGGGCGACCTGGTCATGAAGGCCGTCGCGCGGGACCTCCAGGATCTGCTCCTCAACGGGGACACGGCCTCGGGCACCACGTTCCTCCAGACCTTCGACGGCGCGATCAAGCTCATCACGGCCGGGGGCACCCACTACAACCCGGCCGTGGCCCAGACCATCAAGGAGTTCATGCGGGGGCTCTACATGGCCTCCTCGGCGAACCTCAAGGCCCAGAAGGGGGACCTCGCCTTCTGGCTGGCCCCGACGGACTTCGCCGACCTCTGGGATCTCTACGACCAGCGCAACACGAGCCTCGGCGACGCGGCCCTCACCGAGGACCGGGAGGGTGGGCTCCGCTACCACGGTGTGCCCGTCTTCGAGTGCGACCACCTCCCCGACCACAAGGCTCTGCTCGCGAAGAAGAACTTCGCGTACATCGGCTTCCGCCGCAACTGGACCGTCGAGAAGCAGCGCCAGCCGCGCAAGCGCGTCGTCGAGATGACGGTCACGGCCCGCGTCGGCCACGCCGAGGTCCTCAACTACGTGATCCTCGGCACCCGCACTGTGTAGCTCCTCTCTTCGCGAGGGCCGGGGGGCCCTGGGCCAGCCCCCCGGCCCGATTTCTCCGGCCCGGAGGACCCGATGGCGAAGAAATCCGACAAGAGCCTCGTGAAGATCAGACTCAAGGCGCTGGGCGAACTCAGCCCTGTCACTGGGGGCGTGATGCTTCGCCAGGGCGATGTGATCGAAGTGGAGCCCGAGGTGGCCCAGGCCGCCCTCGCATCGGGCCGGTGGGAAGAGCCGGCTCCCGTGGCCCCAGCAACCGAGGAGCCGAATCAGGCCTAATCGCCGTCGGATCGGGGGTGTACTCGCCCCCGATCACCCCACTGGGGAGGTCCGATCATGGCCTACGCCACCGCCGACGAACTGGCCGCCAGGCTAACCCGGGACGGGGTCTCCTCCATCCCCTCCGGCGAAGTGCTGAGCGGCCTGCTCGAGGACGCGAAGGACCTCATCGACGGCTGGTGCCAGAGGGACTTCGACGACCACCCCGACGACACGGTGGCCCTCGACGGGAACGGACTCGATGAGATCCTCCTCCCCGTCTCCCCCCTCCGCTCCGTCTCCGCCGTCTCCGTGGACGGGACGGCCCTCACCGCCGCCGAGCTCGCCGAGCTCGAGGTGCTCTCCCATGGGTGTCTGCGGGGCTACACCTGGCTCCGGGACGCCCGCGTCGTCGTCATCTGCACGTGGGGCTACGCGACACCGCCCGAGAAGGTGAAACGGGCGTGCCTCCTCCTGGCCAGCCGCCTCCACCGCCACAAGGGCGTCCGCGAGAAGGCCGCCCAGGGCCTGCGGTCCCAGAGCGTCGAGGGTGTCTCCATCAGCCTCGACCCGCAGGACATGGACCGCGACCTGGGCCTTCTGCTGAAGCCCTACCGCCGCCGCGGGGCCTGCGCATGATGACCGCCGACGTGTTCACCGACACGGCCACCCTCCGCACGCGGACCCAGACGGGGACCAACGACCTGGGCGAGCCCACCTTCAGCGATTCCGACCGGACCCTCACGGGCCTGCTCGTGCGCCGCCTGCGCCAGCACTGGACCGAGCTGGGCCTCGTGGGCACGGTGGACGCCGTGTTCCTGACCACCGAAACGATCGCCGAGATCCCCGCCGGCGCCGTGCTCGTCGCCGAAGGCGTGACCTACCGCCGCGTGGCCCTCAACCGCCGCGCGGACCTGTGGGGCGACGACGGTGTGACCCGCCTGATCCTTGAGGAGGCCGGGGCATGAGCGACCTGCTGGCCCGCTTCCGCGACGCCCTGTCCCGCCGCGCCTTCGCCGCGGTGGACCGCGTCGCCCTCGACATGGAGCGCGTGGCCATCGAGAAGGCCCCCAAAAGTCTGGGCCAGCTCCAGGGCCGCATTCACGGAAAGGCCGACCAGGAGGGAGACGTGATCCGCGCCACCCTGCGGTGCGACAGCCCATACGGGCGCTACGTCGAAGAGGGCACCGGCCCCGCCGTCGGCCACGACCGCTACATGCCCCCGCCGGGCGCGCTCCGCCTGTGGGTCCAACGCACCGTCCGCCCCGCCTCCACGAACGCCGACGCGGAGGCGACGCTCACCGCGGTCGAGAACGCCATCCGCTGGAAAATCTACATGAAAGGCACCCGGCCTCAGCCCTTCATCGCACCGGCCGCCGAGCAGGGCCGAAAGGCCTTTCGCGCGGCCCTCGTGGGGGCGGTGCGCCAGGCCGTAAAGGAGGCGCTCCATGGCTAACGCCGCCGTGCTCGCCTCCATCCGGACATGGCTCCTGGCGTCCGCCGGCGTCGCGGCCCTCGTGGGCGCGCGCATCCACGTCAGCCGCGCCGACGTGTCCGGCGTGGTGCCCGCCCTCGCCCTCGAGCTCGGGGGCGGATCCGGTGCGCTGAACCCGGGCATCGACCAGGTCGAGATCCGCGTGAACGCCTGGTCCTCGGTGTCCTGGTCCGAGGCCCTCGCGGCCCTCGACGCGGCGGCCGACGCCCTTCGGAACAAGACCTTCCGCGACGGGCTCCCGGCGCCAGCGCTCTCCGTGATCCGCGTGGGGGCCCCCTCGCAAATCAGCGATCAAACGTACTTCCACGCCCAACTGAGCGTCACCGTGCTCGCCCGGGGAGGGGCCTGACCATGCGCCGCGCCCGTTGCCTCTTCGCCCTCCTGCTGGCCCTCGGCGTCGCCGTCCTGGGCGCGGACTACGTGAGCGTGACCTACACCGTCGCGCGGCCCGATGGGACGATCCCCGCGTCGGTCCCCGGCGCGACCCTGTCCGTGACCTGGCAGGCCAACCCGGACCCCGCCTACCTGACAGGGCCGCAAACGCCCGCCTACAGCGCGGCCACGGGCGTCTTGACCTGGTCCGTCCCCGAGGACTGCCAGGTCCGCGTCGTCGTCCCGAACACCCCCCTCTCCGCGGGGGTTACCTACAGCGTCGGGACGGCCGCCGTGGACCTGAACACGGCCGTCCCCGCCGCGCCTGAACCCGAGCCCTCCTGGTCGGAGCTGCTCGTGCCCTACGCCGGTGCCACCGGCGATGTGGACATAGGGTGGTACGACCTAGTGGGGCGCACGCTCGCCCTGCGCTCCACGGTGGCTCCAGTGGTGTCCGCGGGCACCGTCGCGGCCGAAGGCGCGGGGCCCCTCACGGGTGCCTACTCGTGGGGCGTCACGTATGTGACGGCTACGGGAGAGTCGGCCATGGGGTACGGGGGCGCGGGGTGGACCGCGACGCTCGCCGGGGAATCCGCGCGCCTCTCCGGGATCCCCACGGGCTCCTCCGAGGTGACGGCCCGCCGGATCTACCGCACCCTCGCCGGAAGCCCGTACCCCTACTACCTCGTGGGCACACTCGCCGACAACACCACGACCACCTACCTCGACGCCGTGGCCGACGGGGCGCTCGGCGCGGTCATCAACGTGGCGGGCACGACAGGCGGGGGCATCCACCTGAACGGGCTCCCGCTTGTGCTGGCCACGCCGGACCTGATCTCCATCGGGCCGGGCCACGGAACAGCCCCCCAGGTCGAAGGGAACATCTGGATCGGGCAGAACATCGCGCCCGGCGTGACCACCGCCCACCAGACCACCGTCGTGGGCTCCGGTGGGGCGGGCGGCCACATCACCACCGCCGCCGGCGATTCGTACTTCGGCTCGGGCGCCGGCGCCAACCACGTCTCCGGCAACCGGAACGCCTGGGGCGGCCTGAATGCCTTCTGGTCCAACGTCTCCGGGGCCTACAACACCGGTTGGGGCGCATGGACGGGATTCCAGAACCTCGGCTGGGGCAATACCTTCCTCGGCTACGAGGCGGGGTACAGCACCATCGGGGACTCCAATCTCGCGATCACCGTCTCCGATGCGCTCGGGAACGTCTACCCCATGATCTCCGGCAACGGCGCCGGCAATACCCTCACCTTCCATCGGCCCAGCTATTTCTCGGTGGGGTCGTTCAGTACGATTACCGCCACTAGCATCTCGACCACATCGCTCACCGTGAATGGGGTGAGCCTCCCCCAGACGATCCCCACCTTCGAAGGGGGCGCGACGCCTGGCCTAGTGCCCCCGAGCGGGGATGGCACGGCGTTATACCTCCGCGAGGACGGTACATGGGGGACCCCGTCACTGGCCCCGACTGGGGCGTATCTAAACCAGGTGCAGGTGTGGCCGGTGAGTCAGACATTTAACGTGTTCGCGGTGTCCACCGTGGAGGTCCCTGATGGCTACACCGCCGCGACATGGAGCGCGGCGGGCACCGCGGTGTCCGGGAGCGCCTCGCGGTGGATCAAGGCCATATCGGTGATTGGCGCCGTGCCTACTGGGCAGGCTGTGGTGGTAATAGTGGGGCATGTCCGGTACGAGCTGATTTCCGGGATACATTTCTACAGCCACTACCAGGATATAGGAGACGGTTCCTGGCTCATGGACCTTGAGGGGACGGCGGCGGGGGTGGCCACGGCCATCAATGCGCACTGCCCCGGCGTCTACGCCGTTGCGTCCAGATCCACTATCCTGATCACGCGCGGCAAAGGGGTCCCCACCGCGACGTTCAGCTACGCGGGCACCACGGTGGCGGGCACGTCTGCGCCCTACAGCCTGGCTATCGGGGACGATATCCCCGCCGTGCTGGCCGGCCCATGGGTCTTTCAGGGGCCATTGACAGCCGCCGGGGGGTTGCTACTGGGGGCGCCCACCTCCACACCCCTGACGGTCGGCATCGCCACCGTGGATGCGCGCGCGTGCTCATTCGTGCGGATCCCTGCCAGCACAACCGCCCGCTCCGTGGCCGGGATCCTTGGTGGTGCGCCGGGGAAAATCCTCGTCCTGACGTTCGAGGACGCGGTAACCAGCGTGGCGGACGCTGGGGCCGCCGGGTGGGTCAACCTGAACGGCACCTTCAGCTCTAGCGTGGGGGCCACTCTGGTGCTGATCAGCGACGGTGCGCAATGGCGGGAACTGTCCCGCTCGGTGAATTGAGGAGGCGCGTATGCGGCGGCTCGCACTGGTGTGGCTAGCATTGCTGTTGACAGCTCGTGTTTATGGGCAGGTGACCATGACCCTGAGCAAATCAGGGGGGGATGTCGTGCTCACATGGGCTGGGGGCGCCGGCCCATACACGGTCACGAGGGCCACCCACCCGAACATGCTGGTCGATCGGACCACCCTCACTACATTAGGGACCTCGCCCTACACGGATGTGGCCCCGCCCGCGAACAGCTACTACATAGTGAGCGATGCAGGCGCGCCTTCCGTCACGGTGGTCACACCCTCCGCCGGCTTCGCGTCGCCAGCGCCATGTATCTGCGCGGCCGGGACTGCCAGTGAAACGCTAAAGAGGGTCTATGCCAACGGCGCAGCGGGCACCGTGGCGGGCGCCACGTGGGAGGTGTGCCCTCACGGGACGGGCGTGCCCTTGGCCATCACAAAGCCCGGGGCGTGGCCACCGTGCAATGTGACCGTAATATGTGTGGATCTCGACGATAACTACACGTGGGGGGTAGTTCAGGGCTCGTATGTGGGGGCCCCCACGATGCCGGTCTGCACCCCGCGCCCGATGGGGTATTGACCATGCTCCGCCGATTGATCGCCTTCTGGAAGGCCTATCTTCTCGCTTACGTCCTGTTGTGGGCCATGCTTGCCCTCCTGATGGGCCTGGCCGCGCGGGCGCCGGGAGAGTAGCCATGGCCCTATACGGAGATCTCTCGGCCGCGACGCAACGCAACGTGCTCCTGTCTACCGGGATCATCCTGGTGGCCTTCGTGACCGCATTGGTGGCGATTGCCGTGCAGGCGGTGTTCCGCCCTCCGGGCCCTGCTACGCAACTGACGGTGGACTTCATCCTGCCGGAGGATGCGCAGGCTCTCGCCGACGTGCCGGGCGCGGCCCCCCGTGTCTACTGCCTGGAGCGCCCCGAGCGGGAGTGGACGACGCGCCTGGTGCGAGACGAAGAGACGGGGCGGTGGGCGTACCGGTGGACCTCGCGGAGCGAGGCGTGGCCGAACCGCAGCGCCCGTTGGGTGGCGTATTCGCAAGACGGGCTCGGCCGGGTGGCCGTGGCGGCGTTTGTGCCGGCGAACACGGCGCGAGTACACCTCGAGTACGCCCGCATCGAGTCTCCTGATCTAACCGAGCGTGGGGTGTGGGCGCCGATGCCGACGGGCCTCCCGATGGATCTGGCGGTGTCGTGGGGCCTGCTGGTCAACGGCCGCGTCGCCTACACCTGCCCGTGGGGATCGGACCGGCCCGAAGGCGGGGCCACCCCGGATCTCGGACGCCTGGAGGAGGGCGATCAGCTCTGCATCCGCGTGCGCCTGATCGGGGACGCCTACCTCTACTCCGCCACCGCGGTGATCGCATCGTACAGCGCAGAGACCTTCTAGGAGAGGGCTATGACGACCGCCACCTGGATCACCATCATCCTCGCTCTCTCGTCCGTCATCCTGAGCCTGATGCAGACGGTGTTCTGGTTCCAGATCCGGGATCTGCACCGGCGGGTGGAGACCACCAACTCCCGGGTGGACGCGGTCGAGAAGGCCCTCGGCGAGTGCCAGTACCGGCACACGTCCAGCGCCGCCACGAAGGGCGACGTGGCCGAGGTGAAAGGGGCGGTGACCAGCCTCCACCGGCGCATTGACGAGCTGTACCGCCTGCTCCTCGAAAAGAAGGGGGGGGACAACGCATGATGCCCCTCGCGCACCTTCGCCAGCTCCCGCGGTTCGACGCCTACGACAGCCTGTTCAAGGCCGCCGCCTCGCGGTACTTCGGCGCGCATCCGTACCCGTGGCAGAGGCTCAAGGCCCAAGCCATCCAGGAATCCATGCTGGATCCGAACGCCCGCAACGCGCGCACCGGGGCCGTGGGCCTCATGCAGCTCCTTCCGGGGACCGACCGATGGATCGACGACGACCTGGACGCGACGGACCCCGAGGGCAACATCGAGAACGGCGCCGCCCTCATGGCCTACCTGTGCGGCATCGGGACGCAAGTGCCCCTCCGCAACGGTGGTTCGAGGGCCTTCGGGTGGTACCGCGGCTTCCTCGACTGCCCTTGGCCCGAGCGGATGCGCTTCGCCCTGGCCGGGTACAACGCGGGATGGGGGCATGTGGGGGGACCGAAGCGGCCCAACGCCCGGAGCCTGGCCTACCTGGAGGGGAAAGACTCCAGCCGCTGGGCGGTGGTGGCGCCCTACCTCCGCCAGGTCACGGGGGCGAACGCGGCCGAGACGCTCCACTACGTCGAGGCCATCGAGCAGTACACCCGGATCCTCCTGGAGGCGCACCTATGACGCGCAAGCACTACTCGCAATCGTGGACCTTCTGGGGCATGGCGGGCGCCGCGGCCGCCTCCCTCGCCGTCGCCATCGCCGGCCACAAGTGGCCGGACTGGGTGCCGACGGCCATCACTGAGATGGCGACAGGCTCGGCGGTGGCGGCCCTCGGGTCCCTCGCCCTCCGCTTCCGCTCCCTTTCCCTCACGCGCGAATCCGGCCGCCCGGCCGAAGGAGGCTGTCATGGCACTGAATGAGAAGCAGAAGACCAGCGTCCTCAACGTCCTGCAGATGGTGGCGCTCATCGGGCCGCTGTTCACCCAGCTCCTCGCCCTCATCCGGGAGGCCGAGGACCCGGCCGTGGACGGGACGACCAAGAAAGCGGGCGTCCTGGCCTTCGTGGAGGCCCTGCTCACGGCCGGGGCGACAAAGATCGCCGGCCTCGACGACGCCACGATCGCGCTCGTCAAGGAGGCGGCGTCCTGGATCATCGACGCCTACGTCGCCTTCAAGAACACGATCGGCCACTTCGCCCACAAGGTCACGGGCTGACCATGGGCGCCTTCCTCTGGGGGCTCGTCGCGTTCGTCCTGCGCTTGCTCGGCGTGGGCGTGCGGCCCTCCGAGGCGGAGCGCCACGAAACCACGGCGCGGGACCTGGGTACCCAGGAAGCCCGCGCGCAGGCGGCGGAACAGGCGGTCGAGGCCCAGCAGGCGGCGCTTGACCTGGAAACCCGGATGCAGGAGGCTCAGGCCGAGGTCACGGCCCACCAGCCTTCGAGCGGAGAACCCCATGTCGGCACGGACCTCTTCCACCAGGACTGACTCCACGGGCTCCCTGCATCCGGGGCCCTCCTCCCGCGGGGCCCTGTGGCTGGCCTGCATGGCGGCGCTGTTCCTGGCGTGCCTGCTCGCCGCCCAGGGCTGCGCGCCGCGCCGCGTGCCCCTCCCCGTCGTCACCGTCTGCCCCCCCATCCCCATGCCCACCCGCCCGGCGGCGCCGTCGGTGGTTCTGCCGGCCCCGGACGCGGAGGGGCGCTACTGCCTGACCCAAAGGCAGGCCAACGATCTGGCCCATGGGATTCGGGATCTCCAAACCTACGCGGCCCAGGTCGAGGCCGCCGTCTCGCTCTACAACGCCTCCGTCCGACACCAGGCCGCAGAGGCCGACAGGAGGTGACACGATGGGCACGACAGCCAACATCCAACTCGGCATCGGCGACCTGGCGCTCAAAACCTACGTCGCCGGCACCTACACCGGCTTCACCAACGTCGGGTTCCACAGCGAGAAGGGCGGGTCCTTCAAGTACAAGGGCGAACTCCTCAAGGTCAAGTCGGGCAACCACCTGGCGACGACGAAAATCTTCGTGGTCGGCGAGGAGGCCAGCCTGGAGGCCGCCGTGCAGGAGTTCACGGCCCTCAACGTCGCCCGCGCCCTCGGGCTCGCCGACGCCGACGTGAGCGACGACGCGGTCAACCACATCAAGAGCCTCTACGTGGGCGGGAACACCACGAACAACTACTTCTCCGCCCAGTTCCGCGTCGATTTCGACGTGGCCGGTCTTTACGGTGAGCTGATCATCTTCAAGGGCCGCTTCGCGGGCGAGATGACGCTGGAAATGGCGCCCAACAAGGTCATCGAGGTGCCCACCGTCATCGAATGCCTCGCGGACGACGCGGCCGGAGACACCAACGGGAAGCTGGCCCAACTCAACTTCAAGTACCAGGTCTAGCCCAGGGCCAGATGGTGGGGCGGGCCTGGGCTCCCCGCCCCACCATCGCCAGCCATCTACGCGGGAGAGCCCGGAGGTGACCATGCAGACGTACCACATCGGAGACCGAGATTTCACTCTCGACGAACTTGTGCTGGACCAGGAGGAGGCCCTCGCGCAGATCCTGGCCCCCCTGTACGAGGAGGGCGAGATGACCGTCAAAGGGCTGGTGGACGCCCTCGTCCGGAAGGGCCTGCTCCGAAAGGCCCTCTCCGTCCTGCTCGTGCCCGCCGGCGAGACGGTCGAAACCGCCAACCGCGAGGACACCGAGAGATACATCGGACCGCGCATGACACTGAGCCAGCAGGCGAGGGTCATCCGCGATTTTTTCGACGTCAACGCCGGGGCTGTGAACGCCATCAAGGGCCTCGCCACGATGGCCCCCGGAGCGGAAGGCTCGACGATCTGATCGTGCGCCTTGCCCAGGGTGACGTGACCAAGCACCGGTGGATCCGGTACCACGTCACCCTCCGCGAGGCCATCCTTTACGCCGAGGATCTGGCGCGGCGGGAGAGGCGGGAGGAGTTCATGCGGCAGAGGCTGTACGAGGTGATCAATCGGAGCCTGGGCGGAGAGTACCAGGCCGACCGGAGCCTCCTCGACGAGGCTCCGCGTGCCTCGTCCGAGCCGCCCCAGGGCCGCCAGAAGCTGCGGAATTGGGTGGGCCTGGCCGATCTATTGGGCGCCGAGGTTCCGGCGCGCGTGAGGGCTCTGGCGGATGGCGACTGAGACGGATGACCCCCTCGTCGTAGATCTGGCCGCGAACCTGGGGCCGCTTTTCGAGGACATCGAAAAGGGCCTGCGCCAGGTCAAGGACCGCCTCCAGGCGTTCCGCGATGGGAAGGTGGATCTATCGGCCTCCGCGGACCGGCTCACTCGCGACCTGCGCCAGGCCACGGCGCAGACGGAGAAATTCAAGCGGGACGCCGACAAGGCCGCCGTCGTCCGGCCCACCGTGGACAGTACGTCGCTGACCGCCGCCTTCAGCCGGATAAAGGGCTACCTCGGGCTGCTGGGGGTCACGGCTGGCCTCGCCGGCGTCGTCAACCTCCTGCGATCGAGCGCCCAGGCGGCCATCGAGAACTCCCGCGCCGTCCAGGAGGTGGAGAACGCGGCCCGGAGCCTGACGCAGGCGACAGATGAACAGATCGAACGCCTGAACACGTGGATGGACGCCATGGAGCGGGCCAGCGGAAAAACGAACGAGGAGCTGA
Source organism: Acidobacteriota bacterium (assembly GCA_040752915.1). Taxonomy (NCBI): domain Bacteria; kingdom Pseudomonadati; phylum Acidobacteriota; species Acidobacteriota bacterium. The sequence continues at coordinate 43,302 of JBFMHB010000003.1, read as the reverse complement.
CCCCTGGCGTCATCCAACTGATGGCGGTGACCGAGGATCTGACCCAGGCGCAAATCCTGACCCAGATCGCGGCTGGCGCCGCCGCGCGCGGTCTGGGCGACTTTGCCCAGAACGTGGACGACATGACCCGAATGCTCGTGACCGGGTCCATCCGTGGAGTGGGCGCCTTTGGCCAGGCCCTCCGCGACGCGGGGAAGGATGGCGTCATCACGGCGGACGAAATCACTCACCTGTACCGGGCCTACGGTGACGCGGGAGCGGAGATCGACCACTCCGCGATGGCCCTCGATCGGGCCAGGGTGGCCTGGGACAATACCAAGGAAGCGATCGGGGCCGTGCTGAACGCCGCGCTGATTCCTCTTCTCCCGCGCATCAGGATGATCACGCAGGGGGTGGGCCTCTTCATCGCCGGGATCGTGCGCCTCCAGGGCGAAATCACAGCGCTGGGCGTGGGGGCCGCCGGGACGTTCAAGGCCTTGTGGTTGCACCTCCGGGGGGACGATGCCGCCGCGGAGGCCGTGGATCGCCAAGCCGCGCGCGCCGCGCTGGCCATCAAGGAGCGGGCCTCGGAGGCCGCGAGCTCCATCCAGCAGTCGATCCTGGAGGCCTGGAGCGGGACGACCGCCCCGATTGAGATGGGGGCGAAAGCGGCCGGCCAGGCCTTCGCCGGCGGCATGAAGGTCGGGACGAAAAAGGCCAAGGAGGAGGGGGCCAAGGCGGCGGACGCCATCAAGAGGGCCATGCAGCAGGCCGCGGAGGCCAGCCGCGCGGCCTTCGAGCGTGCGGCGGCCTCCTGGGAGGCCATCTCCCGCTCCATGGCCGGGGACAAGATGAAAGCCATGGACCCCATGGAGTACGAGCGGTCCCAGGTCCGCATCGAGGCGGCCGAAAAAGAGAGGGCGGCGCGTGCCGTCCTGCGCGGGCAGGCGCTCGCGGACGCCTTGGTCCGCATCGAGGAGTGGAAGGTCCAGCAGATTCAGGCCATCAATGAGCGGGCGCAGGCCGAGGAGGACGAGCGCCGGCGGGCCGAGGAGGAAAAGGCCCAGGCCGAGTCGGAACGGGCCATCCAGGCCGCGATGGAGCGTGTGCGGCTGGAAGTGGGGGCGCATCTGGATCCGATGCAGGAGGTGATCCGGCGCGCTTACGATTCCCTGAATGCCCAGACGGCCCTGTGGGCCGAGCGCATCGTCTCGGCCCTCCAGCCCGTGTCTCAGGCCCTCTACAGTCTGATGATGGGCATGAAGGTGCGGTGGAGCCAGGTCCTGCGGCAGATGGTCGTCTCGTTCCTGATGGAGTTCGTCAACCGGATCCTGGCCATGGTGGCCGGGAAGCTGGTGGACATGATCGCCGGGAAGGCGGGCGCGGCGGATGCCGCGGCATCCAAGAAGAAGGTCGCGGCGGCCAAGGAGGAGCGGAAGGCCGAATACGGCGTGGCGGCGGCGAACATGAGCGCCGCGGTGGCGGAGATTTTCGCCGCGCACTCGGCCATCCCCTTCGCCGGCGTGGCCATCGCCACAGCTCTGGCCGAGAAGGCCATGCTCACCTGGGCGATCATGACGGCCCTCGGGGAATCCATCTCCAAGGGTATCGCCGCGTTCGCAAGCGGCGGCCTGGTGGACCGCCCCACGCTCGCGCTGATCGGCGAAGCCGGGCCCGAACTCATCGCCCCCCAGCGCGATTTTCAGGCGGTGATTGCCGGGCTCGTGGCCGATACGGTGGCGACCGTCCGCATGGCCGCCCTCGGCCCTACGCCGGTGGCGGGAGTGGGCGCCGGCGCGGCCCAGACCATGGCGTGGGAGCCTCATTTCCACGGGTTCGCGTTTGTGGATACGGGGAACCGGGGCTACATGCGGGCCGCGGCCCGGAAAATGTCTGCGGCGCTGGACGAGGAGCGCCGGTCACGGCTGGGGAGATAGGCCATGGGCGTGGCGTGGACCTACACGATCAAATGGTCCGGCTCCTCCTCCGGTACGATGCCGGACCCGGTCAGCGTCCGGCCGCGATGGAAGATCGCGGAGAACGTGTTCCGCACTCAGGATGGAGAGCGGCGCAGGGCCCGCAAGGGCCTGTGGCCGGCGGTGGAGATCCGGTGGATCCTCACTCCGGCCGAAGTCGCCACCCTGGAAAGCCTGCTCGCGGCCGAGAACGCCGATAGCGACGCGGTGCCTTTCACCCTCAGTCTCGACGGTACCTCATACGCACGGGTGCACCTCGCGAAGGAGCCAGAGATCCGGAATGTCCGGGACACCAACGTCGGGCTGGAGGTCACGTTGGACTTCGAGTACTACGACCGTGCAAGCGCGTTCGCGTCTCCGATCCACAGGGGGGATCCGGCGTGAGCTGGAGCCTGCAACTGCGCCTGAAAGACGGCTCCTTCCAGGATGTCCCTCTCCTGGAGAGCGAGGCGGGGAGCCTCTCGCAGAAATTCGAGGACTACGAGGCCCGCGCCGTCTTCGACGATCTGTCGCTCACGCTCGATAATTCCGATGGTTTCTGGTCCACGCTGTTCAGCGCGGCCAACCTGACCCCTACCGATGCCTACCCGAATCGGTTCGGCTTCCGGCTGCTCCAAGGCGGGACGCCCTTCTGGGAGGGCGATCTCGACTACGAGTCTGTGACCCACAACTCCGCCAAATCGGTCACTGAGGTCCGCGTGCTCGATGCGATCAAGCGCCTCGAGGCCCACAATGCGGAGAACCTCAAGCGGGACTACTCGTCCCTCGCCATCGTGAGCGGCGCGCGCCACAGTAAAAACCTCGTGGTCAACAGCGTGCTCGATGCCTCCGGCGAGCCCCTCTCCGCCGGCGATGAGCTCGAGCTCGCGCATGTGAAGCCCAACACCAAGATCGGGAAACAGACCCTCGTGGTGGCCTCGGTCAACCTGGGCACGAACACGATCACCTTCAAGAAGCGCCTGCGCTTCAACTACGGGCCCAGCGATGCCATCGTGGTGAAAAATCCATGGCTCCGTGGATGGACAGCGGGGGCCCTAATCGAGGCGCTGCTCGACCTGGTGCCTGGGTTCGATGCCGCGCATCGCGTCATCGACTACGATGGTGTGACGTGGGACGATACGGTGGACATCGCCGATTTCGAGGGCAAGGACGCGGGGGCCGCTGTCACGCTTGTGGCCGACTGGGTGAATGCCCAGGTCTTCAGTCGGGCCGGCGTGATCCACGTCGTCGGGCGCGAGAAGGACGCGGACGGAGCGCCCGTCCAGGATCTGTCCGGGCTGGTGGGCGCAGAAGGCGCGAACATCGCGCCGGCAGGTCATCGGCGTTACGACCTGGTGGTCATCAGGGGCCGCGACGGCCGGCAGGTGCGGAAGGGGCTCTCCCCCTTCGGCGGGAACAAGCTGGAAAAAGACTTCCCCTTCACCAAGGACCGCACGCAGCTCCTCGCCGTGGCCTCCCGCTACTGGGACTACTGGGGGCGGGTGCGACAGAAGGCCGAGGGGGTCCCTGTGTGGGACGACGCCACCGCCTACGTTCCGGGCAAGCGGGTCACCCTCGATGGGGTGGAGTACCGGGTCGTCCAGGTAGGGCAGGACCTCGAGGACGGAGGCGAGCTGACCCTCGACCTCGTCGCGAAGTCGGGGACGCTGCCGGATCCAGGCTCCTACGACGAGGACGACCTCACGGACGACGACGAAGACCCGCCGGAACCCACGGGCCTCGTATTCACAAAGAGCTATTCAACGACCTTCAATACCCTTTTCCCGTCCGATAAATACAAGCGCCTCACGACGGTCCGGGAAGTGGACGAGGACGGGAACCTGATCTCCGAAACCAAAATGAGGCTCTTCGAGCTCCGCTGGGCCTATCCCTACGACGAGCTCGGAGCCCTGGTGTGGCGCTTCCAGATCACCGTCTGGCCTGACGCCAAGGACCGGGAAAAGCCCAAGCGCGTGTTCACCGTACCTCCTGACCAGCAATCCGATGGGCTCTACTACGCAAAGGTCCGCCTGCCGGCGGGAAAACTCTGGTGGGCCGATGTCGTGGCCATCCTGGACGACCTGCGCGAGAGTCCTCCGAGCGACGAGAACTCCAGTGGGACCGAGGACGATACCGTCGAGGGAACCCCCGCGCCCAACACATTCGTGATGGGCACGATCAGTTCGGTCGAATCGGAGCCCCATGGCTCCAGCGCCAAGCGGTGCGACTGCTCCATTACTTTTACCGTGGCCGATTGCACCGAGGCCGAGGTGGTGCTGACGGACAGCACTACAGGCAAGACGCACCGCCTGACCGTGCTCGTGGAGGGCGCGGCGGGCGCGGCTTATTTCCCGCCGCAGTTCAAACGCGGGGGGACGCTCACGGTCACGAAGGTCGTGTGCTCCAACGGAAGCGCCAAGGCGACCTTCTCGAACCCCGGTACGTGGGCGACCGTGGCCGGAGGGTCCGCCCTCCCGGGTGCCCCTCTGGCACCGTCCATTACCGGTGTGACGCGGGTCAAGAAGGGGGACGAGTACGCCGTCTCGGTCGCTTACGACGGCTCGCATCCCGTGAGCCTCCTCCGGCGCCTGCGGCTGTACACCGCACCCACAGGGACGACGGGGACACCGGACACCAACACCGCCTGGAAACTGCGAAAGACCGTGGACATCGAGGCGGACGTCACGGCCGCTACTCCACGGACGTCCTACGAAATCACGGACGTGCGGTCGGGCACCGCGATCCGCGCCGCCATCCTCAAGGTCGAGGACTGCCACAAGCAGGCCACCTACAGCGTCATCTACGATGCGGGCACCGTGCCGGCCTCAGACGATACCCCCCCAGCGCTGCCCTCCCTGACCTCTCTGACGAGCACAGAGCGGGACGTCCCGGGGACCCGCCGGGTGGAGTGCGACCTGTCGGCCGCCTTCACCTTCGCCGGCTGCACGGACCTGGTGGTGGAGACGAAGGAGTACGATGGGACCACACTCAAGGACGCGGACCGCTGGAACGTGCGCGTAGAGGGGCTCTCCGGTCTGACCTTCTACAAGAAGGCCGTGGCGGCCCAGGGCCGGACCATTTACCTGCGGTGGAAGGGCGTCAACGGTACCGCATCGTCTGCCTGGTCCACGGCTGACGGCGCAGGCGGCTGGGGGGACAACCCCCCAACCGTGCCAGTGGCCCACAAGGTGACGGCCGGGTCGAGCCTGCCGGCCGCTCCCGCCATTACGGGTCTGGCCATCAAGGCCGCCAAGCGGGACCACACGACCTTCCAGGTGCAATGGTCCGGCGCGGCCGGTGGCGCCTATAAGGAGCTGCTGTGCGAGCAGACGGTTGACGGGGGCACGACATGGGAGCCGCTGAAGGCGGCGGATATCTGGCCCCAGAGAACGTCCGGCAAGGCCCGGTATTCGGTCCAGAATGAGGGAGACTACCAGCTCCCTGTGGTGCGGTTCTGGATCCGCGACAAGCACCTGACGGATGGCGCGTACTACCCCTCCGCCTCCGGTACTACCGCCGCCTGGTGGGCCACGGCCCTGGCCGGCGGCTCGGGAGACGGAGACCAGGGCGTCGGGCAAGGCGCGTGGGCCGACACCGTGGGGGCCGCGTGGGCATCCGACGAGGTGACCTTCTCCGGAGCGGGTTGGCGGGGCCGCCAAGCGCGCGATCTACCCAAGAAGGCCTTCAGCGTCTCGATGGCGTTGAAGCTCTCGGCCTACGGATCGGCGTACCTGGGCGTGTTGTCCACGTCCGGCGCGGCGCCCTATTCTGGGTATGCTCTCCGCTTCTCGTCCACGACGGCGGTGGACCTGTTCGTCGTCACGGCCGGTACGCCAGGAGCAACGCCTGTCGCCTCCCTGGCCCTGTCTGCGGCCCTGCCCACCACCGAGAGTTTTCCGGTGAAGATCGAGATCCACGCCAAGAAGATCCTCGTCACAGTAGGCCAAACTGGCGAGGGGCTTGTTGTCCAGGACACGACCCACCGCATCGCCAAGTGGCACGCATGGGTGGGCTCGAAGATCGGGAGCTGGAGCGAGACCGTCTCTACCTTGGTGGTCGAGGCGGCCTCCGTGCCTCCTGGCCGCCTGTGGGACGCGGCCGCGGCCCGTGACCTCCTGAGCATCTTCGAGCGAGCTTCCGATGGGCATTTGACGGCCGGCGGGGTGAAGGTGGCCGTGCTTGATGGGAGTACGGAGTACGCCCGCGTCCTCCAGGCGGCCGCCGTGCTGTTGCCTACGCCCACAGGCAACTCCGGCGGCACGCCATCGTTCACCAGCCAGCCGGTCTTAAAGGGGTCTATGCTCGTAGGTGGCGCGATCAACATGGCGAACATGCCCACCCCCAGCGCTGATCTGATGGGCACGCCGTTCCTCTATCGAGACGCGACCTACGGCCGCAAAATCTGCTTTTACGCCTGGGATCCCGCGTCCTCCTCGTATGAGGTCTGGTGGGGGAATCTCACGCGCGCCGATATCCAGCCCAGCGGCAGCGCCCCACCAGGTGGTGGTGACGATGGTGGCGGCTCGTGTTTTTGGGGGCAGGCGCTGCTCAGGGGCCCAGAGAACCGCGTGATCACGATGGCCGATGTGCAGGTCGGCGACCTGGTCCTGTCACGGTACAGGGGCAAGGACGCCTACGCCAGAGTGACAGCGAAGCGCGTCCACCGCGTCCCGTCCTGCCTCCTCCTGAATGGTTGCATCGGTGTAACACCCGAGCATCTTCTCTTTGCGTTTGTGCCCAGCGAACCTGACCTGACGGTCTCAGCCGGTGGCTGCGTCCCGGGTACAAGGCTCTACGGTATTCACGGGCCAGTGACCGTCGGGTGCCTAGAGCTGCACGCTCCGCCAGCAGGCCTCGACGTGTACTCGATCACCGTCGATCTCGGCCGGTATTGGATCGGTGGAAAAGGGTTGTGGATTTTGGCTCACAACCTAAAGGAGTTGGGCTAGTCGCGCGCCGATTCAGGCGCAATGAATGGGCCTTCAATGGCCCCCACAATCCGCGACCACCGCACTCACGCTCGGGCGAAGAGCCCGATTACTGTTGCCCGCGAGATCCCTCGCCGCCCCGATTGTGAGTCTCATTACATACGAGACTCGTTCTCATCTGATGTGAGACGATACACTTACTCACTTACTCACCTACTCACCTACTCACCTTCTCCCCTCCCCACCGTTCGCACCATGTGAAGAGAGGACCATTCGCCCCGGGAGACGTGGGTGATGAGCGGTTTTCGTGGAAAGAGGCGGCGGTCGATGGCCTGGTCCGAGAGACCCGCTTCGCGCAGGGCGGACACGCGCCCCCGCAGGTCCAGGAGGTAGTCCCGCTTGCGCCTCAGGAGGGCCGGCCCGTTTTCGAGGGGACCCTGGTGGGTGTCGAAGAGGGTCTCGAAATCCAGGGACGAAAGCTTTTCGAGGGTTTCCAGCGTGACGCGAAGGTCCTCGTCCTGAAAGATGACGCGCGGGGTGGCGGTGAGGAAGAAATCCCCGGTGAAGAGCCAGCCGCGGGAAGGTTCGTGGAAGAGGACGTGGTCCGCCGTGTGCCCCGGCCCCGGAAGGACGCGGAAGGCATGGCGATCGGTCTCCAGGAGGCCGGGGAGGGGAAGGGCCGGAAACGCGGGGCGGCGGCCCCAGATGAGGCGCCGGTACAGGGGAAGGCGGGGCTCGACGGCGGCCTGGGCCAGCCCGGCGGCGGGGGCCAGGATGGCGGCGCCGCGCTCGGCGAGGGCGGCGGCGTTGCCGCAGTGGTCCTCGTGCATATGGGTGAGGGCGACCCGGCGGGGCATCCGGCCCTCGAAGAAGGCCCAGAAGGGCCCGCGGAGGCTCCAGGAGCCCGCGTCCACCAGCAGGTCGTCCACGGCGTAGACGTAGACCTTGAGCCGGTAGGTCAGGAGCCGGGCCTGGCCCCACCACGACGTCACGCCCCCCGACTCGCTCCATCCCCACGCGGGCGCCAAGCGGACCTCCCTTCGATTTCGAGTCCGGGGCGGCGAACCGCTCCGAACCCGAAGGCCGCATGGTACCAGATGCTCACGTCGAAGGCACTTCTGCCATGGCGAGTCAAGAAGAACGGATCGTCCAGGGACGTGAAGATCCGCTTACATGCGAAGCGGGAGAATCGAGTTTCCCGAGGGAAACAAGGGGTCAGGGTCTGCGACAGCCCAGGAGGAACCCCCAGGCCGACAGGAAGCCGGCGCCCACGAATCCCGCGGCCGAGAGCCACAGGGGAAAGCTGCCCTGCCCGACGCGGACCTCCAGGCCGTAAACCACCCGCAGGAGGTGGGCCAGAGCCACGAGCCCGAGCAGGACCGCCGTGATCAGAAAGTAGAGCCTCTTGGAGTCCATCTCGTCCCTCCCTTGGACCTTCCGGTGGAAAGGTAGGGCCATCCGAGCGGTCCTTCAAGCAGGAGCCGCCCGGTTCAGGAAGTCCGGCTCCGGAGGCAGCCGCCCACCAGGACTCCCGCGCCGCCCAAGATGGCCACGAAGAACTCGAACCACTTGGGCTGGATGGCGTAGCTCGCCGCCTGGAAGGTCGACAGGTCCAGGCCAGGAGGCGGGAGAGCGGGCTCCACGCCAAGGTGTAGGAAGGCCAGGATCAGGCCCAGTCCCAGCACGATCCCCGCCAGGACCTTCACCGCGGCCCCGCGGCCGTCCCGCCCGACGGCCCCCGCCGTCCAACCGCCCAGAAGGGCCGCCGCGAGGTTCACCGGAGTGGCCATTAGAAGCCATCCCGCCGTCACCTTCGTGGTCCCCGGCTCGAAGGCGAAGCCGGGGCCGAGGACCAGCCATGCCAGCGTGAAACAGACCATGACGAACAGGGCGATGACCACGTAGCCCGCCACCACCGCTCCGACCGCTCTCCACATGCCGCACCTCCCTGCTGGGCTAACCCTCTTTCTTGCGAATTCATTGCACCGGAAGGACAGGCGATCGCGCACCCAAGGGTCTGCGACCCACATGGTCCGCGAGGGAAATCCCCCGCCGGGGCCCCTTCTCCCTCCGCTATCGCCGTCCCGATCAGCCCGCGCCCGAAACGCGAAGGACCTTGGCGCCTCGGATTTTGCGGGCCTTGAGTTCCCGAAGAGCCTGATTGGCCCCCTCCAGAGGGAATGCTTCCACCTCGGGCCGGATCCCCGCCCTGGCGGCGAGGGCGAGAAAGTCCTCCACGTCCCTCCGGGTCACGTTGGCCACGCTCTTGACCTCCCGTTCCATCCAGAGGTGGCGGGCGTAGTCCAGGGAGAGAAGGGCGTCGCGGTCGTGGTCCTCCTTGCGGATGGCGTTGATGACCAGCCGTCCCCCGGGCAGGAGGTGCTTCAGGGCCTCGACGACGGGCCTCCAGACGGGCGTCGTGTCGATGACGGCGCGGCAGGGCTCGGGCGGAGGCTCGGAGGTATCCCCGGCCCAGGCCGCCCCCCGGTCCCTCGCGAAGTCCCTTTCCCCGGGGCTCCGGGCCCAGACGTAGACGGGGCTGTTCGGATAGAGGGCCCGGGCCATGTCCAGGACGAGGTGCCCCGAGGCCCCGAAACCCGTGAGGCCGAGAGCCTCCCCGTCGCAGACCTTTGCGAGGCGCAGGGACCGGAACCCCACGGCGCCCGCGCAGAGGAGGGGGGCCGCCGCCTCGTCGGAAAGGGCCTCGGGCAGAGGGTGGGCGAAGGCCTCGGGCACCGCCATGAACTCGGCGTAGCCCCCGTCGGCGTCCCGTCCCGTGGCCCGGAACCCCGCGCACAGGTTCTCGTCTCCGCCCCGGCACGCGGAACATTCGCCGCACGCCCAGTAGATCCACGCCACGCCCACGCGGTCCCCGATGCGAAACCGGCCGGCGCCAGGCCCGGCCGCCTCGACCCGGCCCACCACCTGATGGCCGGGAATGACCGGCAGACGGGGAGGCGGGGTCCGGCCTTCGATTTCGTCGAGTTCCGTGTGGCAGACCCCGCAGGCCGCCACGCGGAGGAGGACCTCCCCGGGACCCGGCTCCGGCGCGGGCGCCCGGGCGAGGCGGAGCGGCTCGGCATCCGGCGTAAGGGGGGCGATCCGGTCCAGCACCATGGCGCGCAAGGTTGACCTCCCGGGTCCATTATCGCCCGGATTCTGATCTGCCACCCGGATCGGAACGCATCCCCCCGCGCCTCATTTTCCGGCCCGGCCCAGGCCCTCGGCCTCCTTGACCTTCGCGCCGCCCTCGGCGCAGGGCATCTGCGTCATCGAGCCCCTCCTGCCACCCGTCCCGGCTGGCCTCGATCCGATCGAAGCGCCCGGAGTAGGGCTTGATGTCCAGGAGGGGCGTTCCGTCCAGGATGTCGAGGCCCTCCAGATTGAGAACCCGCCCCTCTCGCCTCAAAAGCTTCACGAGGCTCAGACCGATGGGGTTGGGGCGGCACGGGGCGCGCGTGGCGAAGACCCCTCGCTCCGAGTCCTCCAGGTACGGTTTGACCGTCAACCGGGCGGGGCCCGCCCGATGGAGGTGGTAGAGCAGGTACACGTGGGAGAAGCCCTCCAGGTCGCACAGACCCTCGGCGTACTGGGGGAGGATTTCCTCCCGCCCCGCGCAGCCTTCCGCAAAGGCCGGCTGGATGGGCGTTCTGTCGGGGTCCGTGTGGCCGGTGCGAACCACGCCGATGGGATGGAAGGTAATGACCTCGGTGCCCTTCTCCCCCCGGGAACTCACCGCTGGGGAAGGCCCGCCCTGCGAATCGCCTCCTGTGCCCATCCAGCGTGCGGCTCCACCCGCTTTGCGCCCCGGCCCTCCACGGTATCCACTCATTCCCTGGGCCCTCCTTTCGAACCGAGGTCCGCCGCGCTGGAGGCTCGTTTTTCCAATAAGCGGCGGTGGTGCTCGGAGCCCTCCCGCACCATCGCTCCCCCGCAGGTCGGGCACTTGGTTTCCAGGCACGGCGTCCCGGGACGGTGAGGGACCCGCCCTCCGCACTTCAAGCCAATGCGCGTGCCGCCGGGACCGCCTCCGCCCTTACGCACACTCATGGGGTCCTCCTGTTCCTCGGCTTGGAAAGGGAGGCGGGGGCCCGCCGAAGACCCTCTTCCCGCTCTCCCGTCCGGCTCAATCGTGGCCGTGGTCGCCGCAGGCGTGGAGGTGCCCACCGCTGCACAGGGCACCGGAGGTATGCAGGGAGCCGGCGAGGAACTCCTGGACGGCGATCTCAGGATCCCGCGCCACGACGCCCGCCACGACTCGGATTCCGTAGGCTTCGAACATCTGCGCGGCCCTGGGCCCCATGCCGCCGGCCAGGATGACCTCGGCCCCCTGTTCACGAAGCCACCGGGGAAAGGCGCCCCTCTCGTGGGGAGGCGCCTGCAAGGAGGCCTTGGAAACGATGGACCGCGCCGGTTCATCCACCTCGAACAGGCCGAAGGAGTCCGCTCCGCCGAAGTGATCGGAAAACCGACCATCCGCCATGGGGACCGCTATTTTCACGCCGATCTCCTTTCGAGAATCCCAAGAGAAACATGGACATGGCCGGCCAAACGGAGCCGGGGCGGGTTGGCCGACCTGCGATCATTCCCCTCCGCCGGATTCTGGATTCGGACGATCCCCGGCCTCATCCTGGGTCCCTTCGCACCGGCAGGCCCTCCCGCGACGCCTCGGCCCCCCGTGGATCGGGCAGCGGCCCGGCGCGCCGGATCCGAAGCGAACCGGGCCTTCCCCGACGAGGAGGGCCTTTCCCTCCAGGAGCGCCTCCGCGACCTTGGCGTGCGCCCGCTGGAGGATTCTCCCGAAGGTCACCCGCGATACCCCCATGCGCTCGGCCGCCTCCTCCTGGTACAGCCCCTCGCGGTCCGCGAGACGAAGCGCCTCCAGTTCGTCGAGCTGGAGAAGGAGGACCGGCAGATCGGCCATGGGGATTCCGATGGGTTTGAAGCCTCGCATCGCAGGCCGGCGGGCAATCTGGCGGATCTGTGAAGGTCTGGCCATCGGGCCTCCTTCTCGGGCTGGTTGGCCGCAGATATGAACATATGTTCTTTTCTTTTCCCTGTCAAGGCCGTCCAACCACATCCCCTCGATCCCCTGCGGACGCGGGGGTTGACCCATCCATCGGCGGCCGGGTAAGGTGGACCTTCATCCGCGCCGAGCGCAGGGAGGGTGGGCCATGGAGAAGCCGAAGCATCCCAAGGGACTGTACGTGCTCTTCTTCACCGAAATGTGGGAGCGGTTCGGCTTCTACACGATGCTCGCCATCTTCACGCTGTACCTGGACGAGTATTTCCACTTCGCGAGCCCCGGGGCCATCTACGGCGGTTACCTGGCGGTGGTCTACTTCACCCCCATCGCCGGGGGATGGGTGGCCGACCGGCTCCTGGGTTTCCGAAAGACGATCCTTCTGGGAGCCGTTCTGCTCGCCATGGGCTACGGTCTGCTGGCGGTGAAGTTCCCCGAGACTTCGTCCGTGGAGCAATCGGTGGCGGCGGCCGAGCAGGCCCACGCCCAGGCGGTGGCCGACTGGCAGGCCCGAGGCGCCGCGGCGGCCCGGGCGGGTCAGCCCTTCAGTGAACCCACGCCCGAATATGAAGGCCCCGGGCGCACGGCGGGACGGCCCCTCTTCTTCCTGGCCCTCCTGCTTCTGGTCTGCGGAAACGGGCTCTTCAAGCCGAACATCTCGGTCATGGTGGGGAACCTGTACGAGGACGGCAATCCCTTAAAGGACTCGGCCTTCAACATCTTCTACATGGGGATCAACATCGGGGCCTTCTTCGCCCCCCTCGCGGCGGCGGCGCTGAGAAACACGATGGGCTGGTGGTGGGCTTTCGCCGCCGCCTCCTCGGGGATGGTCGTCTCCCTCCTGATTTTCGTCCTCTTCAAGCGCCACGTGGAGCACGCCGAAATCGGCCGCCACACCGACTCCCTCGTGAAGGGCCCGGAGATGACTAGGGCCCAGGAGTTGAGCCGCGTCTTCGCCCTCCTGGCCATTTACGCCATCGTGATTCTCTTCTGGATGGCCTTCCACCAGAACGGCTTCACGATGACCCTCTGGGCGCGGGACAGCACGGGACCCATCGGGGGCTTCAAGATCCCCGCGGAGGCCTTCTCGGCCGCCAACGCCTTTTTCGTGGTGACGCTGACGCCCCTCGTGGTGTGGTTCTGGGGACGCCTGAGGGCCCGAGGCCTGGAGCCTTCCACGCCCGCAAAAATGGGCATCGGGATGCTTCTGACCGCTTCCGCCTTCGCCATCCTGGGCCTGGCGGGAAAGATGGGCGGCGACTACGGACAGGTCTCCCCCCTCTGGCTCGTCGCCGCTTACGCCGTGGTGACCCTTGGAGAATTGAACCTCTCCCCCATGGGCCTGGCCTTCTGCTCCAAGGTGGCCCCGCCTCGCCTGCGAGGACTCATGATGGGCATGTGGTTCGGCGCCACGGCTTGCGGCAACTACCTGGCCGGCGGCGTGGAACCCCTTTGGGACCGCTGGCCCCACAGCACCTTCTTCTTCTTCCTCGTGGCCACGAGCCTCTTCGCCGCGCTTCTCCTGCGGCTCGTGCTCAAGAAGGTCAACGCCGCCGCGGCCGCCTGAGCCGGCGCGGGTTTCCTCCTCCCCGGCGGCGAGGCCGAAAACAGGTAGGAACCGCCGCCCTATTCGCTGAAGGCGAGGTAGGCGGGGACGAAGATCCCCACGAAGGGCACGAGGATCAGGATCCCCACCCACGCGGGCTTCCCCCTGCGCTCGGCCACCGCCATCCAGAGGATGATCCCGATGACGAGGTTGAGCAGGGGCACAAGGAGCAGGAGGATCCACCAGATCGGCTTCCCGCCGGCTTCCAGAAGGGGAACGATCTGGAGGATGGGGATCCAGGCCATCCAGGCGTTCTGCACCCCCGTCTTCTGAGCGATCTTGTACAGGCACAGGGAGAAGTACAGGTAGAAGACCAGCCAGAAACAGCAGATCCCGCCCCACACCCCCGTCACCAACGCCAAGGCCTGCTGGTCGTCGGTCATGGATCCCTCCCTTTTGAGTATCCCCGCTCTGTACCTTACCCGAGCGGGCTCGGGAGAGCAAGCCCGGACCGCCAACTTTCGCTCCCTGGTTCCCTGCGCTACACTCGGCCTGGGAACCGGATCCGAGGCTCTTGCCGTTGGGAGGCGCCGTGGCGGCTTCGAAGAATCGTCATTCCCGACCAAAGGAACCGGCCCGGCCGGGCGCCCCGAAGACGCACCTGGAGCGCAGTCCTGTCTTCGTGCGGACCATTCTCGACACGATCCTCGACGGTCTCCTGACCGTGGACGAAAGCGGCGTCCTCCTCTCGTTCAACCGGGCCGCCGAGAGAATCTTCGGGTACGAAGCCGAGGAAATCCTGGGGCGAAACGTCTCCGTCCTCATGGCCGAGCCGCACCGGAGCGCCCACGACGGATACCTCCGCCGGTACCTGGAAGAGGGCGACGCCCACGTCATCGGCCGGCTCCTGACCCTGGAAGGGCTCCGGAAGGACGGAACCGTCTTCCCCATGGACCTCACCGTGACCGAGATGGAAGTGGGCGGCCGGCGAGCCTTCGTGGGCCTCTGCCGGGACGCCACGGACCGCCTGCGGGCGGAGGAGGACCTCCGGCTCAGCGAGGAGCGCTTTCGGAAACTCGTGCAGAACGCCATGGACTTCTTGGCCGTCCTGGACGAAGAGGGAGTCATCCGGTACGCCAACCCGGCCGCCGAGACGATCCTGGGCTATTCCCTCCAGGCCCTCGAAGGGGCTTCTCTCCTGGAGATCCTCCATCCGGACGACGTGGGTCCCATCCGGTCCGTTCTTCAGGGCGCGGCGCGGACCGACGGAGAAGTGTTCTTCGCCAATTTCCGCATCCGAAGGCCCGACGGGCGCTACGCCATCCTGGAATCCCTGGGGACGAATCTCCTCAGGGACCCCGCCATCCGGGGGCTCGTCCTCAACGCCAAGGACCTGACCGAATCCCAGCGGGCCGTCGAAAACCTGAGGCTCTTCCACAGGGCCCTCTCTTCGAGCCGCAACGGAGTGGTGATCACGGACCCCTCCCAGCCGGACAACCCGATCATCTTCGTGAATTCGGCCTTCGAGCGGATGACGGGGTACAGCGTGTCGGAGGCGGCGGGGCGCAACTGCCGTTTCCTTCACGGGAAGGACGCGGACCAGCCCGGTCTGGAGGAGATCCGGAGGGCCGTGCGCGAAAGGCGCGAGGGCTCGGCGGTCCTGCGCAACTACCGAAAGGACGGCACCCCCTTCTGGAATGAGCTCCAGATCTTCCCGGTCCGGGACGACTTCGGAACGGTGACCCACTTCGTGGGCATTCAAAACGACATCTCCGAGCGGGTGGCCGCCGAAGAAGCCCTGCGCCGCAGCGAGACTCAATTCAAGGCCATTTTCGACGCCTCCCCCGTGGGCATCGCCCTGGTGGACGCGGAGGGACGTCCCTTCGCGAGCAACCCGGCCCTGTGCGAGATGCTGGGGTACACGGCGGAGGAGCTTCGAGGCCTCACCTTCGCCGACTTCACGGACGCCCGGGATCTGTACCTCGACCTGAAGTTCTTCCGCGGCCTCATGGCCGGGCAGAGGGAGGGGTACCGGATGGAGAAGCGGTACGTCCGGAAGGACGGAACGGTCTTCTGGGGAGCCCTGAACGTGGCCCTGGCACGGGGATTGAAAGGAGAGCCGCTCTTCGCCATCGGCATGGTGGCCGACGTGACCCAGCGCCGCGAAGCCGAATCGGCCATGCGCAACCGGGACGCGGTGCTCGAGGCCTCCAGCGCCGCCGCGGAACGCCTCCTTCGGGGAGAGGACTGGAGCCGGAGCATCGGAGGAGCGCTGGAGAGGCTTGGCCAGGCTCTCCAGGTCGGGTCCGCCGCCCTCTACGAGAAGCCCTCCGCCGAATGCCGGGCCGAGCGGCGGGCCATGTGGTTCGATCCGGACGCCTGCGGGTCCCCCCACGACCAGCCGCCCCCGGTGTGCCGTCCCGAATGGCTGCCGCGTGCCTGGGTCGAGGGGCTGGAGGCGGGGGAGGCGAAGTCGGCGTCTCCGGCGGACGCCTCCGGGGGCTTCCCTGCCGACTCGCCCTGGCAGGGCCGCTCCATCGCCTTCCTCCCCATTTTCGCCGGGCGCGAATGGTGGGGGATTCTCGTCCTCGCGGAGCACCGCCAGGTCCGGCGATGGTCCCTCGCCGAACTGGACGTCTTCAAGACCTTCGCCGGAACGCTGGGCGCGGCCATCCAGCGGCAGCGGGACCTGGCGGCCCTGCAGGAGAGCGAAGGGCGGACCCGGAGCCTCATCGACAACATGCTCGGGGGGCTCGTCTCCCTCCAGAAGGACGGTGTGATCGAAATGGTCAACCCCGCGGCGGAACGGATCTTCGGTTACTCGCGGGAGGAGATGGTGGGCCGGCACGTGAGCCAACTCATCGCCGTGCCCGAGGGGGAGGATCCCGGCGACTTCTTCCGCAGGGCCTTGGTTCAGGCCCTCGGCCGGGTGACCGAATGGGAGGCCATTCGAAAGGGTGGGGAGATCTTTCCCGTGGAACTCTCTCTCTTCGAGTTCCGGTCCCCGGCGGGGCGGCGGTACGCCGGCAGCATCCAGGACATTTCCCAGCGCCGCGAGGTGGACCGGCTGAAGAAAGAATTCGTCTCCACGGTGAGCCACGAACTCCGCACGCCCCTGACCTCCATCCGCGGCTCCCTCGGCCTCCTGCAGGGGGGGGTGGCGGGGGAAATGCCCGCCCAGGCCCGAGCCCTGGTGGACATCGCCCTCAAGAACAGCGAGCGGCTGGTGCGCCTCATCAACGACATCCTGGACATGGAGAAGATCGAGGCGGGGCGCATGGCCTTCGACCTGCGGGATTCGGACCTGGCCGCCCTCCTCCACCAGGCCGTGGAAGCAAACCGCGGCTTCGCTCACCAGTACGGACAGACCATCGCCCTCGAAACGCCTCCCGCCCACGGAACCCTCCTGGTAAGGGTGGACGTGGACCGGTTTCAGCAAGTGGTCACGAACCTCCTGTCGAACGCCATCAAGTTCTCCCCCGAGAACGGGACCGTTTCCCTACGAGCCGAACCGAGCGGCCGCCGCGTGCGGGTGTCCGTCACGGACCGGGGCCCGGGAATCCCCGAAGCCTTCCGATCCAAGATATTCGGCAAGTTCGCCCAGGCCGACTCCTCGGATACCCGCAAGAAGGGGGGCACGGGGCTCGGCCTCTCCATTGCCAAGGCCATCGTGGAAAAAATGGGTGGGAGCATGGACTTCACCACCGAAGAGGGAAAGGGCACGACCTTCTTTTTCGACCTGCCCCTTCTCGCCCCCGCCGATTCCACATCCCTCCCCGACGGACAGGGGACGCCGGCGACTCCTCCAGCGGGATCCGAACGCCCGCTCATTTTGCACGTGGAGGACGACCCGGACGTCCTGGAGGTGGTCCGGGGCATCGTCTGCGAGATCGCGGACGTCGTGTCCGCGCGGTCGCTGGAGGAAGCCCGCCGGCTTCTCGACGAGTCTTCCTTCCAGCTCGTCCTGCTGGATCTGACCCTTCCCGACGGAGGGGGCGCGGAGCTTCTGCCCGAATTGAGGGACCGCTCCGTACCGGCCCTGGTCTTTTCGGCCGAGGACAGGGCTCTGGAAATGCCGCCCGCCGTCGCGGGGTTCCTGGTGAAGGGGGCCACGTCCAACGAGAACTTGAGGCAGGCCGTTGAAGACGCCCTGGCCCGAGGAAAACCAATCCGGAGGCCCGATCCATAGAGAGCGCCACGACCGCAGCCGTTCGGACCCCGCGGGGACAGATGCGGTCAGGAAGTGAGAAAGGAGAGCACATGCCCGCGAGCGAATTGAGGCGAATCCTGTACGTGGAGGACGAGCCGGACATCCAGACGGTGGCCAGACTCTCCCTCGAAAGCCTGGGCGGATTCGTCCTGGAGGTGTGCAGTTCAGGGGCCGAGGCCATCGAGAAGGGCCCCGCCTTCGGCCCCGACCTCATCCTCCTCGATGTCATGATGCCCGGCATGGACGGACCCACGACCCTTCAGCGGCTTCGTCAGACGCCTTCCCTGGCCGGCGTGCCCGCGATCTTCATGACCGCCAAGGCCCAACCCCAGGAGATCCAGCAATTTCTGGCCCTGGGAGCCGCCGATGTGATCACCAAGCCCTTTGATCCGATGGCCCTGCCCGCCACGGTCCGGGCCATCTGGGAGCGGACCTCTCGCTGACGGAAACGGGGTGGGTCATGGGTCCCAAGATCGCCGTGGTGGATGACGAGCCGAAGATCCGGGAGTTTCTCCGCGCGGTTCTGGAGGGGGCGGGCTACGAAGTCGTGGAGGCCGCCGACGGGCTTTCGGGCCTCGCCCTCGTGGAGAAGGAGCGGCCCGCCTGCCTGGTCACCGATCTCCTCCTGCCCAGACTGAGCGGGTTCAAACTCTGCCAGCAGATCAAGGGCACCCCCTCCCTGTCCAGTACGCCGGTGGTGCTGGTCACCGGCGTGTACCGGAAAGATCGCTACCGAACGGAGGGAAAGCAGCACGGCGCCGACGCGTACCTCACCAAACCCGTCTCCCCCGAGGAACTTCTCGCGGCCGTCCGCGAGTTCGCCCCCCTTCCCACGTCATCACAGAAACCGGCGGCCGTCCCGGAGGACTTCCAGGAGAAGCTGAACGCCCTCCGGGAAGTCTTCGCCTCCGGGGTGGGGGCTCGCCTGGATGAGATGGATGCCTTGTGGTCGGCCGTCCGCTCCGGGCAAGCCCCGGCGGACGGTCCGGCGACGCTTCACCGGATGGTCCACAGCCTGGCCGGCACGGCCGGCACCTTCGGCTACACGGCCCTATCCGTCGCCGCCCGATCCGTCGAACACCTCCTGGCCGACATGGCCGAAGGCGGAACGCCGATTCCGGCCGACGCCGAAGCGGCCGTCTCCGAGGGGCTGTCCCGCCTGAGGGAGCTTTCCGCCCGGCCCGACGTCCTTCGGCCCGAGATCGAGGTCGTGCCCGCACGCTACATCGAGCCGCCTCCGGGAGCCAGCCGGACCGGGAAACTCATCCTCCTCGTGGACGACGACCGCGTCTTCGCCCTGAACCTCGGCATGCAGATCAGCCATTTCGGCTACGACGTGAGGACCGTGGCGCGCCTGGAGGATCTGGCCGGCATCGCGGGCGAGACGCCGCCCGCCGCAATAATCCTCGATATTCTCTTCACGGGCGAAACCGAGAAGGGAACCGAGGCCGCCCGGAGGCTCTTTCCAGAGGGCCGGCCGCGCCCTCCCCTCGTGTTTCTCTCTGAGGCCGGGGACTTCGCCACCCGGCTCGAAGCCGTCCGCGCGGGCGGAGCCGCCTTCTTCACCAAACCCGTGGAGCTCGGCGACCTGATCGGCACGCTGGACAGCCTGACCAATCCCCGCCCCGTGGATCCCCTGCGCGTGCTCATCGTGGAGGACGAGCCCGCCTTGGCGGAGCATTTCGGCCTGCTTCTCGGGCAGGCCGGGATGAAGATCGCCAAGGTGAACCGCCCTCAGGACGCCCTCCAGGCCCTGAGCGAGTTCAACCCGGAGCTGGTCCTGATGGACCTGTACATGCCGGGTTGCAACGGATTGGAGCTGGCCGCCGTGATCCGGCAGATCCCCGGATTCCTCACGCTTCCCATCGTCTTCCTCTCGGTGGAGAGCCGCATTCAACAGCAAATGAAGGCCATCGACCTCGGGGCCGACGATTTCCTCACCAAGAACATCGCCCCCCAGTACCTGATCTCCTCCGTCACGGCTCGCGCCCAGCGCGCCCGGATCCTCCAGTCCTTCATGAGCCGCGACGGGCTGACCGGCCTTCTCAACCACACCCACATGAAGGAGCAGATCGTCGTCGAGGTGGCCCGCTCCCGCCGGGTCGGGAGCCCCCTGTCGCTGGCGATGATCGACGTGGACCGATTCAAGGAGGTGAACGATACCCACGGCCACGCAACGGGGGATCGGGTTCTCAAGAGCCTGTCCTACCTCCTTCGCCAGCGCCTGAGAAGGACCGACGTCTTGGGCCGCTTCGGCGGGGACGAGTTCGCCGTGTTGCTCACCGACACCACCGCCGATCGCGCCGCGGGCATCCTGGATGAGGTCCGCGCCGCCTTTGCGCAGGTGATCCACCCCGCCGAGGGCACCACCGTCACCTGCACCCTCAGCGTGGGCGTGGCGGGGCTCGAGGAGGGAATGGACGCCCAGAGCCTGAGCGAGGCCGCCGACCGGGCGCTCTACCTCGCCAAGGAAGGGGGCCGAAACCGGGTGGCCCCGGCCCGGCCGTGACCTCCAAGGATTCGCGCCCCCTGTTCAAGCCCCGCAAGCCCCTCTCCAGCCGGCCCGTCTTCCGAAAACCGTGCCCCTGCCTTCCCGCGACCCGGTCCGGTTGTCCGGAGAAGCAGACGCTGGTTTTCCTCGCCGCCGGGATGGAGTGCCCCCACTGCCACCTGGCTTCCCTGGCGGAGCGGGAGGGCGCGCTGATCCAGTGCCCCATCTGCGGCTACGGCACGCACCGGCCGGTAACCTGATAGAGGCCGGTGGACCGGGGTCACCGGTCGGGCAAGCGGGTCGTCTGGTGAATCGGCCCGGGCCTCCAAGCCAGACCGCCCTCGGCGGACGGCGATTCAGCTCAGGGGCCTGCACTGATTCTCCAGACGAGCCAATAATCAGGCCGCAGGATTGGGCCTTGGGCGAGGAAGGCGAGGCGGCCGCACCGGAGGCGTACCTGTGTACGTTGAGGATGCGGGCGCCGAAGCCTGACAAAGCCCAAGGTCCGGGACGTGCGGCCTCCTGAAAAGGGGGTGGGGGGCAACGGCGTGGCCGTGCCAGCCGAAGCGGGACGGAGCGCCCGAAGGGCGCGGGGAGGCCATGGACCGGGACGCGGACGTGCGTGCACGGAAGCGGCCGGTCCAGGCCTCGCAAGCCGCGCCAACGGCGCGGCGCCCGTCCCGCCTTGCTTCGAAGGCAAAGAGGCCGTTTATTTTGGACACGCATGCCGTTCGCCCCATGGATTCGAAATCCGAAATCCCCCTTCGAAATCCCCTCCGCCTCTTGCCCCGCCCCGCCCCGGGTGGCACCATGGACATGGAGGACGATCCGATGAAGAAATCAGCGATCCTTGCGCTCACCCTCACCGCGGCCAGCCTCGGCGCCCAGGCTCTGATGGGCATCAAGTACCGCGGCGAGGTCAAGATGGAAGGCGGGCCCCAGCAGAAACAGGAGGCCCGCGAAATGTCCGCCGAAGACAAGGAGATGGCACGAAAGCTCGGCCTCCCGACGGGCGACGGAGCCATGGGATTCCTCTTCGAAGTCATGGCGGACAGCGGGAAGTTCCGGATGAACTACCTCTCGGACTTCTTCATGTTCCCGAAGGGCTCCTACATGCTGGGCGACAACACCGGCAAGGTGGCCTACTTCGTATACCCGGACCGGAGGGAATACGTCGAGATGAACCTCGACGAGATGCAGAACGCCGCCAACCAGATGGGGCAGTCCATGAAGATCACCTACAGCGACCAACAGGTGGAGGTTTCGCCGCTCCCTCCCAAGGTCGTCTCGGGCGTGCCCTGCACCGGGAAGCGCATCCGCCTGGCCTACACCACCGAGGCCAAGGTCATGGGCTTCAAGACCAAGTCCCGCACCGAGGACGTCACGGATTACTACACCACCACGGCCTACGACGTCCTGGCCATCTTCGGGGAGCGGAACT
Source organism: Acidobacteriota bacterium (assembly GCA_040752915.1). Lineage (NCBI taxonomy): Bacteria > Pseudomonadati > Acidobacteriota > Acidobacteriota bacterium. The sequence continues at coordinate 21,729 of JBFMHB010000003.1, read as the reverse complement.
GGCACAGCCAGGGTCTGGTGACGGGCGACCCCGCCTTCGACAAGGTGGTGGCCGCCAAGGTCGGCTTTCTGGGGTTCCCCATGGAGGTCCGGACCAAGCACTTCGTGGACGGCAAGGATAACGGCACGAGCATCCTGACGACCAAGGACGTCCAGATGGCCGCCATCCCCCCCGGGACCTTCGTTCTTCCCGCGGGCTACACGAAGACCGAACTCGGCCTGGGGTCCATGATGAAGGGCCTCACGCAAATGAACGACGAGGCCAACCGGAATGCCGGGCAGAGCGCCGAAGCCTCCGGCGAAGAAGGGGAGCAGGTACAGCCCCAGCAACAGTCCCAGGAGGAGCAGAAGAAGAAGAAGCCCTCCCTCAAGGACCTCATGAAGGTTCTGGGAAAGTAGATTCAGACCGGGCGGGAGGGGCTCGATCCCTTCCCGCCCGTCCCCATCGGACGGCGCGGCGGGCGCGGGCGTGGCAGCCCTCCTGCGGATTCCGTCTCCCCGACACGGAATCCCTCTGGCCGCATTCCCCGCTTGGGCCCTCAGGCCCCTTGCACTTTCTCCGAGAACCTGTTATAAATGACGGGCTTTCGCCTCAGGGCGGAGGCAAATTGGCTCTAGAGGGGAGGCGATAGCGATTGCCGACAGTGGTCCTTAAAGAGGGCGAGACCGTCGAAGGCGCGATCCGGCGTTTCAAGCGGAAGTGCGAGAAGGCGGGCGTGCTCTCCGAGCTGAAAAAGCGCCAGCACTACGAAAAGCCCAGCGTGAAGCGCAAGAAGAAGGCCCTGGCCGCTCGCAAGAAGCTCCTCAAGCGACTGGCGCAGGAACGCAAGCTCAACGCATAAGGCGTACAATCCGAACCAGATGGACGTCAGGACGCTCCGGTCCCTCGAGTGGGACCGCGTCCTGGCGCTGCTTTCCCTCTGCGCCCAGACGGAGGAGGGGAAGGCTCGCGCCGGGACCCGGCTCCCCGGGGGCGACGCAAACGAAGTGATGGACCGGCACGCCCGGGTCGAGGCGTGCATGCGGGGCGAATCCCTGTCCGGCGCCCTGAGCCTGGAGGGGTATCGTCGCCCGCCTTCCAGGGTGCCGAAGGGCCTGGCCTTCCCCCTCGAGGTCCTGCGGACCCAACGCGACGCCCTTCGCGTGGCCTCCCGCGCCGAGGCCTGGATACTGGACCCCGCCTCCCCCAAGGAGGTGATCCGGCGCTCCTTTCCGGCCGGAGAAGGGTGGCGTCCCCTGCTGGGCCTTTTGGAGCGGACCCTCGACGAACGGGGGGACGTGGCCGACGGGGCGAGCCAGCGCATGAGGTCCATCCGGCGAGAGCGCGAGGCGGCCCGGGGCCAGGTCCTCTCCCGCATGGAGAGCCTGGTGGATCGTCTCGGGTCCTCGGTCCTGCGGGAGGCCACCTACACGGTCCGAAACGGGCGCCTGGTTCTTCCCGTCCAGACGAGCTTCAAGGGCCAGGTGAAGGGCATCCTTCACGACACCTCCTCCACTGGCGCCACGGCCTACATCGAACCCTTCGAGGTGGTGGACCTGAACAACCGCCTGACGGCCCTCGACGCCGAGGAGCGGGAAGAGATCCACCGGATCCTGGTGGAGGTTTCGGGCCTGCTTTCGGCGGCCGCCGACACCCTGGAGGCCGTCTACGAGGCCGTCGAGCGCCTGGACGAAGACCTGGCGTGCGCCCGCCTCGGGCGGCGGTACAGTGGAATCCTGCCCCAGGTCACCGAGGAGGGCGACCTGGTCCTCGTCTCGGCCCGCCACCCCCTCCTCGCGCCCGAGCTCAACGACCTCAGGGCGGAAGCCTGGGGGGAAAGTCCCCGGGGACCCGCCGTGCCCCTCGACCTGTCCCTCCACCTCTCCGGGACGCGCAGTCTGGTGGTCAGCGGGCCCAACGCGGGGGGAAAGTCGGTGGCGCTCAAGACCGTCGGCCTGCTCTGCCTCATGCACCAGTCGGGGATCCCGATTCCCGCCTCGGAAGGCACCCGCCTGCCCGTTCTGCCCTGCATCCACGCCACCGTGGGAGACACCCAGTCCATCCTCGACGACCTGTCCACCTTTTCCGCTCGCATGGTGGCCCTGCGGGACGCCCTGGTCGGGATCTCGGAGCCCTTCCTTTTCATCCTGGACGAACTGGGCTCGGGGACGGATCCCGCGGAGGGCTCGGCCCTCGGAGAAGCCATCCTCCTGCATCTGCACGAGAAGCGGGGCTTCACGCTGGCCAGCACCCATTTCGAATCCCTCAAGATGCGGGCCCTCGTGACCGACGGCATGGGAAACGCCGGCATGGAGTTCGCCGAGGGGGACCGGGCCCCCACCTTCCGCCTCCGCATGGGCCAGGTGGGAGCCAGCCGCGCCCTGGAAATCGCCGAACGATCGGGCGTTCCCGCGGGCATCCTGGCCCGCGCCCGGACCTTGCTGCCCGAGGGGGAAAAGCACCTGAGGGACGTGATGGCCGCCCTGGAGGCCGAGGCCGAGGCCCTGGCGGCCGCCCGGAAGGACCTGGAAGCAAGGCGGAGCGAGGCGGAGGCCGCCGCGGCCGCCAAGGAACGCGCCGCCCGGGCGCTGGATGCCGAGCGGCGGCGCTTCGTAGAGTCCCTCCCCGCCCTCCTCAAGGAGGCCGAAACCCGCTTCGTGGAGGCGCTGAAGCCGGAGGTGAACAAGCAGGCCGTGAGGCGCGTGGCCCCAAAGGCCGCCGTGAAGGTCGCCGAGGAGGCGGGGAAATCCCTCGGCCTGGACACCTCCCCCTCCCCTCCCCGCATCCTTCCCGCTCCCGGCGACCTCGTCCGCGTTCTGGGACTCGGGTTCACCGGGCGGGTGATGGAGGCCGATCCCTCCTCGGGACGGGTCCTGATCGAGGTCGAAGGCAAGACCCTTCAGGTTGGGGCGTCGGACGTGGAGGTGCTGGAGAATCCACCCGAGGGGAAGCGCCGCGGGCGTGGGTTGGGCACCGAATACGGCGGGGCCGACGCCCGGTGGGAAATCCACCTCCTGGGACGTACGGCCGCCGAGGCCGAGGCCGAACTGGAGCCCTTTCTGGACCGGGCGGTGGCCGCCGGCCTCTCGGAGGTTCGGATCATTCACGGAATCGGAACGGGCCGGCTCAGGGCCGCCGTGCGGGAGTGGCTCAAGCGCTGTCCCTACGCCGCTTCCTGGGAGGAGCCGCCGCCTTCCGGAGGAGGCGCCGGGGTCACGCTCGTGCGGCTTCGAACGTGAGGAACCGCTCACATACTCGATTTTATCGTGCAAAACTCGGGTTGCGCCGTCCGGGTTGAGGCACTAGATTAGCCTGTGGCCTGCGAGGTGCCATGACCATCGTCCGCCGCGTGGAAGAAATCAAATCCCTCATTGATCCGATTCAGGTCTATCAGGATTACGTGAGGCTCACCCGCCGCGGACGGCGCTCCGTGGGTCTTTGCCCCTTTCACCGCGAAAAGACGCCCTCTTTTTCGGTGGATTCGGACAACGGCCTCTTCTACTGTTTCGGCTGCCACAAGGGCGGGGACGTGATCCGCTTCCTCATGGAGGCCGAAGGCTGCTCCTTTCCCGAGGCGGCGGAAATCCTCGCGCGGAAGGCGGGCGTGACCTTGGAACTCGGGGGCCCGCGAGACCGGGACCCGGGGCCCGACCGCCGGGACCGTCTCCGAAAGCTCCTTGCCCTGTCCGCGGATTACTACCGGAACGCCCTCCGGTCGGCGCCCCCGTCCAGCCGAATCCGCGCCTACATGGATCGGCGGGGCATTCGGGTGGAGACGGCGGAGCGTCTGGGCCTGGGTTTCGCGCCTCCCGGAGGGGGCCTCCTGGCCCACCTCGGGCGCCAGGGCTTCAAGGCCGAGGAGGCCGGAGAGGCGGGTCTGGTCCTCGAGCGGGGGCGCGGCGAACACGTGGAGCGTTTCCGGGATCGGCTCCTCTTCCCCATTCAGGACGTCATGGGCCGCACCGTCGGCTTCGGTGGAAGGGCCCTCGGGGACGAAGAGCCCAAGTACCTCAACTCTCCCGAAAGCCCGGTCTTTCAAAAGCGGGACGTCCTGTACGGTCTCAGCCTGACCCGTCAGGCCGTTCGCGAGGCGGAGCGGCTCCTCCTCGTGGAGGGGTACATGGACTTCCTCGCGGTGACCCAGGCGGGCGTGCCCTTCGCGGCCGCCACGCTGGGAACGGCGCTCAGCGAAGGCCAGGTCCGGCTCACCAGGAGGTACGCCCGGGAGGTGATCCTCAACTTCGACCAGGATGCCGCCGGTCTGCAGGCCGCCGAACGCGCCATCCGCCTCCTGCTCCAGGAAGGGCTTCGGATTCGGGTGCTTGCTGTGCCGCGCGGGAAGGACCCGGACGGGTACATCGCCGCCGAAGGGCCGGAGGCCTACAGAAAGCTCGTGGATTCGGCGCTTCCCTTCTTCGACTTCCTGGTGGAACGCGCCCTCGCCTCCGCGAGTCTCAGGGAGGTGGAGGGCCGAGTGGCCTTCGTGGATCGCCTGGCCGAATTCCTGGGGGCCGTGCCCGATCCCATCGAACGGCAGGAGTACGCGAGGGACGTGGCCGGGCGGACGGGCATCGCGCCCGCCCTCATCCTCAAGCGCCTCCAGGAGACCCGGGGCGGCGCCGCGGGACCGGCCCGGGAGCCCGCTCCCGAGCCCGCCCCGCTCCCGGTCCGGGAGCAGATCCTCGTGAAGGGGCTTTTCTCCCACGGGGAGGAGGCGCGCAGGGTGCTCCGCGGCCTTCCGGAGGAGGTGTTCCATTCCATGCAAGCGGCCCCTCTCCTCCTGGCCCTCCTCCAGGGGGATCCACCCGAACCCTCCCAGGAAGCGCTTCTGGCCCGCGTGTTGAACGGCTGTCACGAGCCGGCGGGCGAAGGCGACCTCCAGCGGGCGGCGGCCGAAGTGCACGCCTCGCACCTGAGGACCAAGGAGCGGGACATCCAGAGGCAGCTCAAGGAAGCCAGCCGGAGGCAGGACTTCGGCCTCGTGCAAATCCTCAATCGAGAGAAGATGTCCCTCATGGAGCAGATCCACACCATCGAGGGCGGGCCGGCCCGGGCCCTCTAAATCCAGCGGGATCGGAGCGAAGGAAAGACGATGGACGAACGACTCGACGACATCCGGGAAATCGTGGTGGATTACGCCCGGAACAAGGAAAAACTGAATTACGACGAGATCAACGAGCTTCTCCCCGCCGACTTCCACTCGACGGAGGACATGGATTTCCTGCTCCAGATCCTGGAGGAGCAGGGCATCGACGTGGAGGAGAAGCCCGTTCCCGAGGAAGCCGGGTTCGCCGCCAAGCCCCACTCGGAGGAGAGCCTCCTCGATTACGACCCGGACCTCGAGCGGACCAACGATCCCGTCAAGATGTACCTGCGGGAGATGGGCCAGACCCCCCTGCTGAACCGGGAGGGGGAGGTCCGGATCGCGAAGAACATCGAGCGGGGCAAGAAGATGATGATCAAGGCCCTTTCGCGCTCCCGGTACGCGGCGGGGATGATCCTCGGCATGGGGGAGGAGATCCGCCGCGATCCTGAGGCGGCCCGCCACTACCTGTCCTTTTTCGACGACGTGGAGGACGAGGAGGACCTCAAGCGCCGGCTGGAGGAGCAGATCGAGATCGTCGACCGCATCCGCGCCATCCAGAAGCAGGCCGAATCCCTCGCCTCCAAGCTCGCCGCCGAGGTCAAGAAGAACAAGAAGTCCAAGAAGGCCCGCAAGCTCAAATGGACCCTCAGCCGCCTCTACGTCGAGCTCACCCAGAAGATCCGGCGGCTGGAGCTCAACTCCCGGTTCATCAACGACATGATGGCCTCCTTCAAGAAGTCCCACCAGGAGATCCGCGCCCTGGAGTCCACCCAGAAGCGGCTCAAGACGCGCCTTTCGAAGACCGAGAAATCCCGGCACGAGGACCTGGGCAAGCGGCTCAAGGAGGTGGAGGCGCGCCTGAAGCAAATCGAGAAGGAGATGGGCTCGCCCGTGTGGGAGGTCAAGCACATCGCCTCACTGATCGCGCGGGGCGAGGTGGACATGGAAAACGCCAAGAACGATCTGATCCGGGCGAACCTGCGGCTCGTGGTCAGCATCGCCAAGAAGTACACCAACCGCGGTCTTCAGTTCCTGGACCTCATCCAGGAGGGGAACATCGGGCTCATGAAGGCCGTGGAAAAGTTCGAGTACCGGCGCGGCTACAAGTTCTCCACCTACGCCACGTGGTGGATCCGGCAGGCCATCACCCGGGCCATCGCCGACCAGGCCCGGACCATCCGGATCCCCGTCCACATGATCGAGACCATCAACAAGCTCTTCAAGACCATGCGCACGCTCGTCCAGGAGATCGGCCGCGAACCCACCCCCGAGGAGGTGGCGGACCGGATGGGCATCACGGTCTCGAAGGTGCGCAAGATTCTCAAGATCGCCCAGGAGCCCATCTCCCTGGAGACCCCCATCGGGGAAGAGGAGGACAGCCACCTGGGGGATTTCATCGAGGATCAGGTCATCCCCTCGCCCGTGGAGCACGTTCTCACGGAAGACCGACGCGACCACATCACGGCGCTCCTGGACGAACTGCCGGAGCGGGAGGCCAAGGTCATCCGGATGCGCTTCGGGCTGGGATACGACACGGAGCACACCCTGGAGGAGGTCGGAAAGGCCTTCGCGGTCACAAGGGAGCGCATCCGGCAGATCGAGGCCAAGGCACTGCGCAAATTGCCCTCCCGAAGCCGCCACCTGCGCGCGTTTCTGGAGGGGACCCGCTGAGCGGGTCTAGAATAGTCTCCTGAGGAGGAGCGAGATGAAAACCGCTGTCCGCACGCTGGCCCTGGCCGTGATCCTGATGACCATCGGCACAGGGGCCTTCGCCCAGCTGACCAAGGGGATCCGGGGGAAAGTGCTCGACCGGGAGGGGAAGCCGGTTGCCGACCTCCCCGTCCGCATCGTGGACGAAGCCAACTCCAACAATCATTACACCGTCACAACCGACAAGTTCGGAACCTACGTTCAGGCCGGCCTCCCCTACTCCGACAAGGGCTACACGGTCACCGTCAAGGTGGGGGACCTCCCCGAGATCAGCAAGAACGGCAAGCCGAAGCTCATGGACCTCATCGAGATCAACTTCGACATGCGCGCCGACATCACCGTGCAGGAGGTGAAGGCCAGTCCCGCCGCGGAGGCCAAAGCCCTTTACGAGATGGGGGATTACGAGGGCGCCCTGGCCAAGGCCAACGAGGCCATCGCCCAGAACGACAACCTCAAGGCCGCGCTCTTCTTCAAGGCGGCCTGCTATGACCAGATGGGCGACACGGACGGCGCCCTCGCCGCCTTCGAGGCCTACGACATCCAGTACCCAGGGGAAACAAGCGTCCTGGGGATGCTGGCCAAGCTGTACGACAAGAAAGGCGACGCGGCCAAGGCCGCCGAGTACCGAAAACGGTTCAAGGAGAAGGGCGGCCAGGTCACGGGGGAGACCTACAACGCGGGCGTCACGGCCCTGAACTCGGGCGATGCCCGAAAGGCCGTGGAACTCTTCGCCCAGGCGACGAAGGAGGACCCCAACGACGCCGACGCCCACCGGGAATGGTCCATCGCCCTGGCCCAACTGGGGGACTACAAGGGCTCCATCGAACAGCTTCGGATCTACCTCAAGATGAAGCCCGACGCGCCGGACGCCCAGCAGTGGAAGGACGCCATCGCCGCCCTGGAGCCTTTGGCCAACCAGCAGAAGTAGACCCCGAGGGAGGTCGGGGGGGCGCCCCTCCCCGGCCTCCTTCCCTCGGGGCCGTCCTTCCCGTTTCCTCCTCGGTTCTCCCCGGACCCGGGGGTCGATGTCCCCTCCTTTTCCATCCCTTTACTTCCCAAGGAGATGTGTGGTAACATTTGCCGTTACTGCTGGGCCCTTAGCTCAGCGGTGAGAGCCACCGGCTCATAACCGGTCGGTCCCAGGTTCGAATCCTGGAGGGCCCACCAGGAAGGGAGCGTGTCCTTTGAACAGGGTTCCCGTCCCCGAGCACAGGTGAGATCCCGAGGGGTGCATAGGAGTGCACCCCTTATTTATTTTTGAGAGCAAGGGAGCCGCGAGAGTGAACGAGATTCTTGAGAAACTGCTCCGACTTCAGAGGCTCGACACCTCCATCCGGACCCTGGGCCATGACCTCCAGCAGATTCCGAAGAAGGCCAAGGTCATCGACGAGAAGGTCAGTTCGGTGAAGGCGCCTCTGGACAAGGTCATGACGGAGATGGAAACCCTCACGAAGGGCCGCCGGGAGGCGGAGGAGGCGCTGAAGTCCCTGGATGAGAAGGAGCGGAAGCTCAAGCTCAAGATGCCAGAGATCCGCTCCAATGAGGAATACAGCGCCCTCCTCAAGGAAATGGACGCGACCAAGAAGGCCCGGGAGGTCCTCGAGGAGCAGGCCTTGAAGGACATGGCCCGCCTGGAGGAGATCGAGAAGCTCCTGCCGGAGCTGAAGAAGAAATACGAGGAGGGGGAATCCCACGTGTCTCAGGACCGGGGAGCCCTCAAGAAGGAGCAGGAACGGCTCTCCGCCGAAATCCTGTCCCAGAAGAAGGAGCGGCAGGAACTCCAGAAAGCCATGCACCCGGGGTGGTTCACCAAGTACACGCACATCGCCGCCCAGCGGAACGGCCTTGCCGTCGTCGAGGCCAAGGGCGGCATCTGCCAGGGGTGCTTCATGAGCGTCCGCCCCAAGCTGATCCAGGACCTCCACTACGGCGAGGAGGTGGTCTTCTGTGAGGGTTGCCAGCGCATCCTCTTCCTTGAAAACGGTTCGGGCCGGTAGCCTGCCGGTCCTGTTCCTCCTCCTCTGCCCGTTCCGCGGCCCGATTCTGGCTGCCGAGGCAGAGGACTTCCAGATCTTTCAGCGACTCGTCCGGGAGGGAGCGGTCCAGACCGCCGTGGAGCGGGGATTGGCCTACCTCGAGCGCCATCCCGGAGGGCCCCACCGTCCCTACGTGGCCGGCCTGGTCGGACGCGGTCTGCTGGAGCAGGGACGCCCCGGGGAGGCCCTCCCGCTCCTCGAGGAGGCCCTGAAGGGGCTTCCGGCCAAGGATCAGGACACGCTTCCCCTGGACCGGGCGGAGGCCCTCCTCGCCCTTGGTCGCGCCGCCGAGGCCGCCGAGGCCTTGAAAGCTCCGCTGAAGGGCAAGGAACCGGCCCGCCTGCGCCACCTTCGACTGACCGCCCGCGCCGCCGAGGCCCTCGACGATCCCGAGGGCGCCGTGCGGGCCCTCACGGCCCTTCCCGAATCGCGACGGACCGCTCCGGACCGGCTGGCGCTGGCCCGGGGCCTTTCGGTCCTCGGGCGGGACGAACCCGCGGCGCGCCTCCTCGGCTCCCTGGCCGCGGATCCCGGCCTGTCGGGCGACGTGAGAACCGAGGCCCATCTTCTCCTCGCCGCCTGCCGCCTGCGACTGAAGGACGCGGACGGGGCCCTCCAGGCCCTGGATTCCGCCGGGATGCTCCCCGACGACGAACAGGCGCGCGCCGATCTCCTTCGCGCGTGGGCCCTGCTCGCCACGGGCGAGGCCGCCCGAGCCTACGATCTCGTGCGCACCCGAATCCCCTTGAAGGCCTGGGAGGAGGCCGCCTCCCTCGCCGCCGTCCGCGGGGCGGACTTGCGCCGGGATGCCGAGGCGACCGTCGCGGCGGTGCGGGCCCTTCTGGCCCGGTTTCCCGATGGCCCGGCATCGGCCGAGGCCCGGCTTCGGGGCGCGCGGTCCCTCGCGAGCCAGGGGCGCTTCGCCGAGGCCCTGGACCTCCTGGAGCCCGGCCTCCCCATATGGTCCGACCCGGCCGTCCGCCTCGAAGGCGCCATTCTGGCGTCACGGCTGGCGTGGGAGGGGCCCCGGGATCCCGCCCGGGCGGCCCGTTGGGCTTCTCTGGCCTCGGCTTCGGCTTCCTCGGAGGGTGAAAAGGGCCGCGCCGCCCTGGCGGCGGCCCGGCTCGCCTGGGAATGCGGCCGTTCCGCCGACGCCCAGGAGATCCTTGCGGAGAGGATTCAGGCCGCCCCCGAAGGGGCCGCCGCTCCCGGGGCCTACCTCCTCATGGGACGAATCCTCCTTTCGGAGGGCGATTCGGGCCGCGCCCGCGAGGTCCTGAAGGTCGTTGCGGAGGCGTACCCCGACGCCCCCGAGGCCCGGGAGGCCCTGCTCCTGGCCGCCGAAAGCCTCGCCACGGAGGGCCGGGCCGGCGACGCGGTCGGCCTGCTCGACGCGGCGCGCGCCTTCCCCCTGGATCCCTCCCAGACCCGCCGGCTCGCCCGGCTTCGGTGGAGGGAGGCTCTCGCCCGCGGCTCCATGGAGGAGGCCCGCCTCCATCTCGTGGAAGCCACCACTTCCACCCGCGATCCCGATGAAGAAGACGAGGCGCGCTACCAGATGGCTCTCGCGGACCTCGTCGAGGGACGGCTCGCGCCCGCCGTCGAGGCGATTCGAACGCTCGCGGAACCTTCGAGGAGGACGGCCCTGACCCTGCGGTGCGCCGACTCGCTCGCGCGGAGCGGCCGGACGGAAGAGGCGCTGGAACTTCTGACGCCTCTCCTCGTCGATTCCTCAGGAGAAGCGGCCACGATCCGCCTGGTCCGGGCCGACCTGCTCCTCCAGGCCGGAAGACTCCCCGAGGCCCTGGAGGATCTCCGCGCCGCGGCCGCCCCGACCCCGGACAACGCCCTGGCGCCCCTGGCCCAGCGGCGCCTGGAAATGACGCTCCTGGTCCAGGAGGGCCCGGAGGCCGCCCTGCGAGCCGTGCCTCCCTTCCGGGAATCGGAACCCTCCGCCCTCTCCGAGGGAGAGACCCTCCTGAGACGGGCCCGGTCCAGCCTGGCCTCGGGGGACCGCGCCGGCGCCGCCCAGGCCTACCGAGGGTACCTGGACCGGAGACCGAAGGGACCGGGGGCCCCGGAAGCCTTGCTCTTCCTGGCCCGAGAAGCCACAAGCCGGGGGGATTTCACCGCCGCGCGCTCCCTCCTGCAGGCATCCGCGGACCCCGAGGCCCTCCTCCTCCTCGGGGAAGCGGCCTTTGCCCAGCGCGACATGGCCCCGGCCCTGGAGGCGCTGGAACGCTCCCTTTCCGTACCCAGCGGTTTGTCGCCCGTCCAGGCGCTCAGGGCCCACTGGCTCGCCGGAAACGCCGCGCGCGTGCTCGGGCGGACGGCCGGCGCCGTGACCCACCTGGAGGCCTTCGCCTCGGCCGCCCGGGCCACCCCCGAAGAGCGAGAGGATCTGTTCACCGCGGCCCTTTTCCTGGAGGAAAGGGGCCGGCTCGAGTCGGCCCTGCAGGCCTTCGCGCGGCTCAAGGCCGCCTTCCGGGACGCCGAAACGGGCTTCCACTTCGCCTACACGCTGGAACGCCTCGACCGCCCGCGGGAGGCTCTCCAGGCCTACCTCGACGTGGCCTACACCTCTTCGAGCGCCGAGTGGGCTCTGACCTCCCGATACCGCGCCGCCGAACTCATGGTAAGGCTGGGACGCCGGGACGACGCCGCGGCCCTTTACCGGGAGCTGGCGGCCCAAAGCGAGGGCACGGTCCAGGGAGAGTACGCCCTCCGTCGTCTGGCCGAGCTTTCTCCCCCCA
>JBFMHB010000003.1:0-10155 GCA_040752915.1 Acidobacteriota bacterium | reverse complement strand
AGAAACCGCCCCCCCCTCAGAGGACCCCGCCCATGCGCCTGCCCCAGCCCCTCATTGACATCCTCGGCCGACGGATCGTACGCGCCTTGCTGGACGGAGGGGTGATCGCCAGCGAGCACCCCGACCGCACGTCGGAGAAGGTGGCGCGTCTCATCGCGAGGGACCTCCAGGTGGAGGACGCCCTCACCGACGAGGTGCGGACCCTCCTGGCCGAGCATCACCAGGCCGTCCTTCAGGGAGACGTGGAGATGCACCGCCTCCACGCGAAAATGAAGGGAGAGCTGGCCCAGCGAAGGGGGTACGTGCTCTCCTCGGGCCCGGGCCGGCTTTCCCGCGAGAAGATCCTGGATCTCACGCTCCAGATCCGGGCCCTCCTCCTCAGCGACCCCGAGGTGGAGTATTTCGTCAAGGACGAGGACCTGCGAAGCCATATCCAGAGGGCCTTCGAGCGCGAGATGGCCAGGGACGCCGAGCGGGAAAGAAAGGCGAGGGACAAGGTTCTGGGCATCAAGCGCCGCATCCCCGAAGGCTCCCCCGAGTACCAGGCCCTCTACCAGCAGTTCTACCGGGAACTCCTGGAGAAGGAGGGGTAGAAGGGGCGAAGGTGAGCAGGGGAGGACGGGGCGAAGGGAGGGTGGACGGGCCCTCCCTTGTATGGCTCCCGTGCTATACTTTTGAGCTTTCAGAGGGGACGGCCATGATGAAGGACTGCTTCAAGACCGCCGTGGTGGACGCCCAGAAGTACCGCGAGTGCGCCGTCTGCCCGATCTACCAGGAATGCACCGGCATCGTCGATCAGGGAGGCGCCCGGAAGGCCCACACGGCGGGGTTTGCGCTGGGACTTCTGGCGGCGGCGGCGGGGCTCTTCATCGCCGTGACCCGCTGGGGCGATCTCCCCAACGGGGCCCCGTGGCTCCTGTTCGCGACGGCCGTATACGTCCTCGCCCTCGTCCGGGTCTTCGGCGAAACCCGCGCCGAGATCGCCGAGACCGTGGAGCGGCTGGGGCGAGAAGCCGAGGCCGTGCCCGAGGGCGGCCGTCCCGCACCCGCGCCGGCCACCCACGGCGGCCACGACCACTAAGGCTCGGCAAGAGTCCCGCTGGCGGAACCGGTGGAGGGGCACGGACGATTCCAGGGGCGGGTTGCGCCCCTGGAGCGAATGTTCTGATCTCTTCATCGCCCGATGACCCCGTTGCCTTTCCGCGAAGCCGCGAAGGACGACCCGAAGAGGACCCCATGAACCGCTTCTACATCACGACGCCGATCTACTATGTCAACGATTACCCCCACATCGGTCACGCCTACTGCACCATCTGCGCCGACTTCCTCGCCCGGTACCACCGCTCCATGGGCCACGAGACCTACTTTCTGACGGGTACGGACGAGCACGGGCAGAAGGTGGAGAAGTCCGCCGCGTCCGAGGGCATCACGCCCCAGGCCCTCGCGGACCGGGTGGTGGAGCGCTACCACGAGCTCTGGCGCCAGCTCGACATCTCCCACGACGATTTCATCCGGACCACCGAGGCCCGGCACGAACGGGGCGTTCTGGAGATGCTCCGGAGGCTTCGCGCCGCGGGAGACATCTACAAGGCGGCTTACAAGGGCCCCTACTGCGTCTCCTGCGAGGCCTTCTTTCCCGAGAACCAGGTGGTGGACGGGAAGTGCCCCGACTTCGGCCACCCCATGACGGTCCTCGAGGAGGAGTCCTATTTCTTCCGCCTCTCCAAGTATCAGGAGCCTCTCCTCCGCCTGTACTCGGAGCACCCGGACTTCGTCCTCCCGGCTTCCCGGATGAACGAGGTCCGCTCCTTCGTGGAGTCGGGCCTCAAGGACCTCTCCATCAGCCGGACGAGCATCGCGTGGGGCATCCCCTTCCCGGACGACCCCAGGCACGTGCTCTACGTCTGGCTCGACGCCCTCTCCAACTACATGACGGCCCTCGGCTTCGGATCGGAGGAGACTGCCCTTTACGACCGGTTCTGGCCCGCCGACGTGCACCTCATCGGGAAGGACATCCTCCGCTTCCACGCCGTCTACTGGCCCGCCTTCCTCCTGAGCGCCGGCCTCCCCCTGCCGCGCCACGTCTTCGGCCACGGCTGGTGGATGAAGGACGCCAACAAGATGAGCAAGTCCCTGGGCAACGTCGTGGACCCCCGTCCCTACGCGGCGGAATTCGGGGCCGACGCGGTGCGGTACTTCCTCCTGAGGGACAAGCCCATCGGAACCGACGGCTCCTTTTCCGACGAGGCCTTCCTCGACCGCCTCAATGCCGACCTCGCCAACGACCTGGGGAACCTCGCCTCTCGCCTGACCAACCTTCTCGAACGCCAGGCGGGCGGTGTGGTGGGCACCGGCGACGGGAGCCTCCGTGCGCGCACCCTAGAAATCCTGGACGCCTACCACGCGGCCGTGAAGGACCTTTCGCCCCGTGACGCGCTGCTGGCCCTGTGGGCGCTCCTGTCGGACCTGAACAAGTTTCTGGTGGAGAGGGAGCCGTGGAAGCAAGCCGGAACACCGGAGGCCCTGGCCACCCTCTCCGAAGCTGCCCGCTCCCTCCGCCTCGTGGCCCTCGCGCTGGAGCCCGCCATGCCCTCCTCGGCCCGGGCCGTGGCGAAGGCGCTGGGCTTCGCGCCCGCCACCCTCGCATCGGCCCGATGGGAGGACCCTCAGGCGGGAAGGGCCGTCAAACTCGCCGGCCTGTTCCCCCGCGTTGACAAGAAGGAGTACTTCGCGAGGGCGGCTTCAGGCTCCGAAGGAGCCCGAAACGAACCTGAAAGGAAGAGAGAAATCGCCATGGAAGACGTGAAGCGAGAGCCGCCCTCCCCGGAAGCGGCGACCCAGGCGCCTCAGGAGCCCCCTCGGCTGTCCATCGACGAGTTCCGCCGCGTGGACTTGAGGGCCGGGAAGATCCTCGAGGCCGAGCGCGTGCCCAAGAGCAGCAAGCTCGTGCGGATGATCGTGGACTTCGGCTCCGAGCGCCGGCAGATCGTGGCCGGCATCGGAAAGAAATACGCCCCTGAAGACCTCGTGGGGCGAATCTGCCCCTTCGTCACCAACCTTCAGCCCGCCAGGCTCATGGGCGTCGAATCCAACGGCATGATCATGGCGGGTCACCGGGGCGACGACCCGGTCCTCCTCGCCTTCCTCGAAGACGTGGAGCCCGGGTCGCCCATTACGTGACCGCCGGCGCGCCTCGAATCCCGAACGCCGAGGATTCGGGTGCGGCGGCCTCGAGGAGGACCCTCATGAGGATGCGCACGCTCGCCGCCGTCCACGGCGCGTTGCTGTGGGCCCTGTCCCTTCCGGCCTCCTCCCCGCGGGATCTCGCCGAGGCCGTGAGGCCCGTCCGGACGGCGGGGGCCTACGAAACCGTGGCGCGCCTCTCCTCTCCGGAGTACGCCGGGCGCCTGACGGGCACGGAGGGTTTCGAGAGGGCCGGGCGGTGGGTGGCCGCCGAGGCCGCGGGGGCCGGCCTGAAGGCGCCCGCCGAGTTCCCGGACCACCTCCAGCCTTATCCGGTCCTGCGCGTTTCCATGCGGGCCGCCTCCATGGAGCTAATCCCCGCCGACGGCCAGGGCGAGCCGCGGGCGCTGACGATGTTCAAGGACTTCATGCCCATTCTCACATCGAGCGCCGGTGAGGTGACGTCGGAGGTGGTCTTCGCGGGATTCGGCATCACCGCTCCGGAGCTGGGCCGGGACGACTACGCGGGCCTCGACGTCAAGGGCCGCATCGTGGTCGTCCTGCGCGGCGAGCCCAAGGACGGCCGGGACTGGTCGGCCTACAACGATTCCCACGCCCGCTACGCCAACGCCGCCTCGCACGGAGCCGCGGCGTGCCTTCTGGCGGATCAGGCCGTGGCGAGCCCGAACGGCGAGCCTCTGACGGGGACCCTCACGGGCGAAATCTCGACGGCCTTCGCCGACGAACTCCTCGCCGAAAAGGGCCTCAAATGTGACGACCTGCGCAAGGCCCTCGAGGCGGGGGGCGCGGTCTCCTTCCCCACGGGGCGCCGCCTCCGCTACTCGGTGGACGCCGGCCCGCCGGTGCTTTCCACGGGCTTCAACGTTCTGGCCGTCCTGCCGGGCAGCGACCCCGGCCTCCGGGGCGAGTGCGTCGTGCTCGGCGCCCACCTCGACCACTGCGGCGATTGGCCGCGGCTCCTGCCCGGGGCCGACGACAACGCCTCGGGAAGCGCGGCCCTCCTGGAGGCCGCCCGGGCCGCCGCACGCCTGCGCCCCCGCCCCGCCCGAAGCCTCGTGTTCGCGTGGTTCGGCGGGGAGGAGATGGGCCTCCTGGGCTCCAAACACCTCGCCGCCCATTTCCCGGCCAGTCTCGGCAGGCCCGTGGCCGTGCTCAACCTGGACATGGTGGGTGCGGGGAACGGAGCCTGGGTGGCCGCCGGCCAGAATCACCCGGCGATCTATGCCGCCCTCGAGACGGCCCGCGACCGGGTCGAGCCCACCTTCCAGCTCAAGGCGGGCCTCTCCCGGGGCGAGGCGCGCGCTGATCACGGCCCTTTCCTGAAGGCCGGGATTCCCGCCGTCTCCCTCTTCGGCATGGGGGGCAAGCACGTGGGCTACCACACCCCCGAGGACACGGTCTACTTCATCACGCCCCGGACGATCGAGGCCTCCGCGCGCGTCGCCCTCGCCGCCGCGATCCTGCTTGCGGACGCGCCGCCAGGTCCCGGATGAGCCGTGGTGGATGTCCCGCCTCCCGTAGGCTCCTTGCCAGTTGGCTGTTCCATCCCGGTCCGAATCCGGAAAGGCGCCCCTGGCCGTCCCGGACTCAGGGGGCCTCGTCTTGCGAGCCGGCGGAGGGGATCGTGAAGGTCCCGTCCAGACGCTCCACCATGGCTTCGTAGCGGCTTTCAAGGTCCACGAGCGCCTCTCGATAGGCCGTCTCGTCGAAATCGCCGGCCCTCCGGCGGGCGTCCAGGACGCGCTTCCGGTTCTCCAGCCACAAATCGGGATCGAAATTGTAGGTCACGGCCTCGCCGCCGCGTCGTTTCTCAAAAGGGGCTCGAGGAAGGCCATGTCGAGGGTGAGGCGGAGGTCGGCGGCCTCCCAGAGGGACTCCTGGACGGTGAGGTTGGGGCCGCTGCGGGGCCCGTGGGCGAGGGCGAAGGTGAGGCCCTCCCGCTTCACGATCTTCACCGCGGGAACGAAGTCCCCGTCCCCCGACAGGAGGACGATGGCGTCCACGGAACGGCGGGCGGCGGCGTAGACCATCTCCACGGCGAGGAGGACGTCCACCTGCTTCTGTTCCAGAACCGGCTTCCCCGTCTCCTCGTCGAGGCCCCGAAAGGCCAGACGGCCGAGCTTGACCTCGAATCGGTCCAGCTTCTGGAGACGCTGGTAGAAGCCTTCCTTCCGCCGGTAGGCCTCCTGCTCCTCCGGCGATGGGGTCCCCGACAGATACGGGAGGCAGTTGAAGTAGACGCACCGCAGGAGAGAAAACCCGAAGTGGTCGCAGATGGCTCTGGACATGCGGCCGTAGTCCAGCCGCGGCGAGCCGAAGCTCCGCTGGAGGAAATCGAGGTAGCCGCCGTCGATGAGAAGGAGCGCCTTGCCGTTCACGGGCGGCGCCCTCAGTGCCTCACCGTCATGGCGCCCAGGGCGATGGAGAGCATCTTGGCCTCGGGCGTGTCGGACCGGCTGGGGATCAGCACCGGAGCCGCCGCGCCCATGATGACGTGGGCCAGGCGCAGCTTGGCGAAGTAGGTGGTGGATTTGGCCAGGAGGTTGGCGGACACGATGTCCGGGCACAGGAGGATGTCGGCCCGGCCCGCCACGTCCCCGGCGTGGCCCTTCTTCGCCACGGCCTCGGGGGAGATGGCCAGGTCGAGACTCAGGGGGCCTTCCACCTCGCAGTCCGCGATCTGGCCGCAATGGGCCATTCGGGTGAGGGCCGCCGCGTCCATGCTGGGGGCGTGGCCCGGCAGAACGTTTTCCACGGCCGAAAGGACGGCCACGCGGGGCCGGGCGCACCCGAGCTTGTGGTACAGCGTCACGGCGTTCTCGAGGATCTGGCGCTTGGCGGCCAGATCGGGCTGGAGGTTGATGCCCCCGTCCGTGATGCAGACCAACCGAACGCCGTCTTTGCAGGGGCACTCGAAGAGGAAGGCGTCGGACAGGAGGCGGCCGGTTCTCAGCCCGTTCTCCCGGTCGAGGACGGCGTGCATGAGCGTTCCCGTCTGGGTCTTGCCCTTGAGGAGGATCTGGCCCTCTCCGGACCGAACGATTTCCACCGCCCGGCGCACGGCGCTCTCCTCGTCGGGGGCGTCGGCGATCTCCGCGTGTTGAAGCCGCTTCGGCAGGGCGTCGATGGCCGGCCCGATGAGTCCCGGGTCCCCCACCAGGATGCTTCGGGCGAGCCCCTTTTCCTCTGCGGCGAGGAGGGCGGAAAGGGCCGCGCCATCCTGCCCGCAGGCCACGACGACCGTGTAAGGAGCCCGCTTGAGGGCGACTTCCAGAACCTTGTCGAACTCAGTGAGCCGGACGGACATGTTCCACCCCCCTGCGGAACGCCTTCAGGCATGCGGCCTGGATCTTCTTCGGGAAGCGCTGGCCGATGGCGGCCTCCCAGTTGGCCTCGGTCATGGAAAGCTTCATGGAGAGGGCCCCGAGGAGGATGAGGTTGACCATTCGGAGGTCCCCCTCCTCGCGGGCGATGGTCACGGCGTCCACCCAGACGAGGTTCGGGGCTTTGGCGGCGAGGACCCCGTCGATGTCGGGAACGTACCCCGAGTCCTTCTTGAGGCTCTGGGTCAGGGGCGGGATCTCGAGGGGGCAGACGTAGACCGTGCCGTCGGCGCGCAAGTAATCCAGGTAACGCAGGGCCTCGAGCTTCTCGAAGGCCACGAGAAAGTGCGCCCCACCCCTCGGGATCAGGGAAGAGGGAACCTCGGGACCGATCCGAACATGCGTGTCCACGTTCCCTCCCCGCTGGGCCATGCCGTGGACTTCGCTCATCTTGACGTCCAGGCCCGCATCCACCGCCGCCAGGGCGAGGACGCGGCTGCTCGTCAGGATGCCCTGTCCTCCCACGCCCGCAAACAGGATGTTGGTGATCTCCATGTCCTTCTCCCCATCAGGGCTCGTTCTTCGCGCCGGGCCCCCAGGTTCAGGGCCAGCGGGTCCTGCCTTCAGGCCCCGATTGAACCAGGCGGACCCCCCGGCTCGGGGCGTCCCGCCCGCCGAACATCAGGCCCCCGGGGGCGTTTTCTCCCCCTGCACGGAGGGCAGCGAAATGCAGCCGGCTTCGCAGACCTGAACGCAGACGCCGCACCCCGTGCAGAGGTCGGGATCCAGATCGGGGAAACCTTCCTTCTCGTGGATGCCCATGCATCCCACGCGGATGCACGCCCCGCAGCGGTCGCAGTTCTCCAAGTGGATCTCCACGGGGGTGCCCTTCGGGATCCGCCCACCCAACAGGCATGGAGCCACGGCCACCACGACGGAGACCTCGGGGGCCTGGAGTTCCTCCTCAAGGACCCTTCGGGTCTTCTCGAGATCGTAGGGATCCACCTCCACCACTCGCTTCACGCCGAGGGCCCGACAAACCTCCGCCACGTTGAGCTGGGGCGCGTCGTTGCCACGGATGTCCTTGCCGGTGCCCGGGTGGGGCTGGCCGCCGGTCATCGCCGTCCATCGGTTGTCGAGGATGACCAGGGTGGCGTGGCTGCCGTTGACGATCATGTCCACCAGGGCGGGAATGCCCGAGTGGAAGAACGTGGAGTCCCCGATGACGCCGAGGGTCTTTCCCTTTTCCTTGGGTCCGCCGAACTTCTCCAGGCCTTCGGCCATCCCCACCGAGGCGCCCATGCACATGCAGGAGTCCATGGCGCCCAGCGGCTTGAGGGCGCCCAGGGTATAGCAGCCGATGTCCCCCATGACGCGCAGCTTCATTTCCCGGAACAGGGTGAACATGCCGCGGTGGCTGCAGCCGGGGCAAAGGGTGGGTGGACGAGAGGGGACCTTGAGGTCCCCGAGGTCCACCGTGACCTTGCTCCTCGGGGCGCCCAGCAAAGCCGTCTCCACCAGGGGGAGGTTCAGTTCCCCGGTGTACGGGAAGAGCCCTCGCCCGCCCGCGACGGCGATCCCTTCGGCCCGGATGGACTCCTCCAGATAGGGCTCCAGCTCCTCCACGACGAAGAGGCGCTTCACCATTCCGGAAAAGCGGCGGATGCGCTCCATGGGAAGCGGGTGCGTGAGCCCGAGCTTGAGAATCCATGCCTCGGGGAGAGACTCGCGGACGTATCCGAAGCTCACCCCGGAGGTGACGACGCCGACGTCCGAGGTCCCCGTGAGGATGGGGTTCCACAGGTCGCTCTCCTCGCCGAAGGCCTTGGCCGCCCGCAGGCGCTCCTCCACTTTGTGGCGGCGCTCCCGAGCGTGGCTCGGGAGCATGACGAACTTGGGGATGTCCTTGAGGTAGCCCTTGCTTTTCCAATCCACGCGGTCGGCGGGCCGCGCCACCCCCGTCTGGTGGCACACGCGCGTCGTCATGCGGAGGATCACCGGGGAGTCGAAGCGCTCCGAGAGGGCGAAGGCCTCCCTCGCCATCCACCGCGATTCGTCCACGTCGTAGGGCTCCACCATGAGGACCTTGGCCGCCCTGGCGATGGCACGGTTGTCCTGTTCGTCCTGGCTGGAATGCATGCCCGGGTCGTCGGCGGAAACCACCACGAGCCCGCCGCCCACGCCCATGTAGGAGGAGGAGAAGAGGGGATCGGCGGCCACGTTCAGGCCCACGTGTTTCATGGTCACCAGGGCGCGCGTCCCCGCAAGGGACGCCCCCATGGCCACCTCGTACCCCACCTTCTCGTTCGGGGCCCACTGGACCACCACGTCCTCGTACGCGGCCAGGGCCTCGAGGATCTCCGTGCTGGGCGTGCCGGGGTATCCCGACCCGAAGCCCACCCTGGCTTCCCAGGCGCCGCGGGCCACGGCCTCGTTTCCAAGCATCAGCTTTCGCATGTCGCATCTCCGGGATAGGGGTTGGCCCTCTCCTCCCCCCGCAGGACTCGGAAGGCCCCGGCGGCCAGGGCCTCCATCTCGAACTCGCCGGGGAAGCGGAAGAGGGGGGCGAGCGGGGCGACCCGATCGGAAACCCAGGTGCAGAAGAGGTTGGAGTGGGCGAGCCCGCCCGTGAGGACCACCGCGTCCAGCCGGCAGCACAGGACCGTGGCCATGGCTCCGATCTCCTTCGCCGTCTGGTAGGCCATGGCCTCGTAGACCTCCCGAGCCTTCAGGTCCCCCTGCGCGATGCGGGACTCCACTTCGAGCGCGTCGTGGGTTCCCAGGTGGGCCATCAGGCCGCCCTCCTTGGTCGTCATGCGCTTGAGATCGGCGGCGCTCACGGACCCCGAGAAGCACAGTTTGATCAGGGGCTGGGTGGGAAGGGTCCCCGCCCGCGTCGGGGAGAAGGGGCCTCCCGAGTTGGCGTTGTTCGTGTCCACGATGCGCCCGCCCTCCATGGGGACGATGGAAAAACCGCCGCCGAGGTGGGCCACCACGAGGCGGCTCTCGGACAGCTTCTTGCCGATCCTCTCGCAGGCCTTCCGCGCCGCGGCGTGGAGGTTGAGCGCGTGGGAGAGGGCCTGCCTCGAAAGGCCGGGCAGCCCCGAATACCGGGCCAGCGGGGTCATCTCGTCCACCGCCACCGGGTCCACCACAAAGGCGGGGATCCCCCGCTCCGAGGCCAGCTCGTGGGCGATGAGGCACCCGAGATTGGACACGTGCTCGCCCTGGTAGCCCCGGCGGGCGTCCTCGAGCATGGCCTCGCTCACGACGAGCGTCCCGGAAGGTACGGGGCGGATCAGGCCGCCCCGGCCCACCACCGCGTGAAGGGGCTCCGCCCCGTGGCGGGCCAGGAACTCCCGGGCGGCCTGCACACGGGTCGGAAGCTGGGCGAGAAGAGGCCCCTTTTCGTGCGGGGCGGATACGGTCTCCTCCGCCTCCCGCCCGACCGTCGAATAGAGCGCCAGCTTGGTTCCCGTGCTCCCGGGATTGACGACCAGCACACGGTACAGTTCGGCCATCGCAGTCTCCTGCGCAAGGGATGATGGTAAGGGCCCCGGCCCCGACCCACAAGGTTTGATCCCAAGCCCCTTGTACGGTGGGGCTTATCACGCCCACCCGAGGGGTT
>JBFMHB010000002.1 GCA_040752915.1 Acidobacteriota bacterium | reverse complement strand
CGCTCCTTCCTCCGCTTCGCTCCGGAAGGCAGGCAGCACAAGACGCGCAAAAAGATCTTGGACAGGCATGATTTAAAGTAGGTTCCGGAAGGGCCCCGCCCGAGGGAACGCACCGGCGGGCCGCGCCTACTTCATCACGATCGGAAACGTGACCTTGGTCTTGACCGGGACCCCATCCTTGAGGGCGGGGGAGTAGCGCAGTTTCATCGCCGCGCGCCGGCAGGCGTCGTTCATGCCGTAGTCGGGGACGGGCCCCCGGACGACCCGCGCCTCCGTGACGGTGCCCGCCTCGTTCACGCTGACCTCCACGTAAAAGGTCCCCGTAAGGCGGTTCTGACGGGCGGGACTCGTGACGTCCAACTGGAGCTGGTTCGTCTGCTTGGGCTTGATGTCCACCGCCCAGAGCTCCACGAAGTCGCCCGCCTGGACCTTGACCGCCGGCGGGGAAGCCGGCGCGGCCTCCGGGGGGGGCTCCAGAGCGGCGCCGAGGGCCGCCTCGGCCGTGGAGGGGGTGCTCTCCGGCGGTTGGACGGGTTCGGAGGGGGCGGGGACCGTCGGTGTGGGCTCGGGGGCCTTGGGTTTCTCGGCGGCCAGGCGCCTCTGCTCCTCCTGCTGGGCTTTGAGGCGGTTCTGGGCCTCCTCCAGGGCCTTCTGGGCCCGAATCTTCTCGTCGGCCGTGGTGGCCTTCGTGACCTGCTGTTGGAGGGCGGCCTTCTCGTCCTCCAGGGCCTTGAGCTTGGCGGCCATCTCCTCCTGCTGGGCCTTGAATTGGGCCCGCTCTTTTTCCAGGTCGGCCATCTGCTGTTGGGCCCGGATCTGCTCTTCGGAGGGGCCCTTGGGCCGCAGGGCGAAAAAGAGCCCGAGGGCCACCAGGACGACGCCGGCGGCGATCCCCGCTCCGATGAGCAGGTTCTTCCGGGACGCGGCGCCGCTTTCCGGCGGCTCCTCCGATGGGAGCGTGAAGGGGGGGGTGCGGTCTCTCGGTTCGGGGGAGGCGGCAGGGGCGGGAGGCGCGGGCGACGCGGGCGGGGGCGGAGGCGCGGCCTCTTCCCTCCGAAAGGGAGCCCGGTCGAGGGCGGCGAAGGCCTTGTCGGCCGAATCCTCGGCCTCGTCCTCCCCTCGATACAGGGAGTGCATGAGAAAGGCGATGTTGAACGTCGTGGGGCTGTATTCGCCGGATGTGATGAGCTGGTCCAGGTCCGCCTTCAGGACCTTGAGGTCCCCGTAGGCCTCGGGGCCGTCCTGAAGCAGGCTCCTCTTCAGGATTCGAAAGAGGTTCTCGGGGAGGGGATCGGCGCCGTCCAGGCCCCGCCGGCCCTCCTCCAGGCGGGAAGCCGGGTCGAAGGGCCCGGCGGGCTCGGGGCGGAAGGGCTCCCGGCAGAGAAACTCGAAGAGCAGGGCCCCCACCGAGTAGATATCCGCCGCGGCCTTGGCGCTCTTCCCTCCCGCCTGAGCGGGCGGAAGGTACCGCCAGTACGCATCGAAGGCGGGGTCTTTGAGGAGGGGGGTGGTCTGAAG
The DNA here is from genome assembly GCA_040752915.1 of Acidobacteriota bacterium. Lineage (NCBI taxonomy): Bacteria > Pseudomonadati > Acidobacteriota > Acidobacteriota bacterium. Next base: position 79,233 of record JBFMHB010000002.1, on the reverse strand, counting down.
GTCCTTGAGGAGGGTGGGGAGGAGCTTGACCTCGCCTTCGAAGCTTACCGAGACCCGATCCGGAGAGAGCCCTCCGGCGGTGATTCCCTGTTCGGCGAGGGAAAGCAGAGCGCCGGTCGTGCGCTCCGCCAGGTAGACGGCCTGGTCCGGAGCGAGAGGCAGCCCCTCGTGGCGGAGGCGGTCCAGAATGTCGCTGAGCAGGCGCCCCTGGTGGTACTCGGTGACGGCGTAAAGGGAGGTCTTGCCTTCGCGTCCCGCCTCCAGGAGATTCAGGGCCCTCAGGTCGCGCACCTTGCCCCAATCGCGGGCGTTCTTGAGGACCACCCGTTCAGCTTCGGGGGTCTCGGCGACGGCGGCGGGCAGCCGGTGGACGAGACGGACCTCGGGTGTGCCCTCCGCGGGAAGGGCCTTCAGTACGGCTCCCGCCACGGTGGCGGAGACCGGCTCTCCCAGGATGTGGTTGGCGAATAGCTCCGCGTCCATGAATGCACCCCCTGTCTACGGGTGCCATTATCGGAGCGCCCGTCGGCGCGTGTCAAACCAGACGGGACCTTTAGTGAAGGCGGGGCGGGAGGAAAGGACCTCTACTGAGAGGGCAAAGGGATCCCGCTCGAGCGACGATTTCCGGTCACCCCTCCTCCCGGAATCCCCTCATTTCGGAATCCCGGCATCCCCACCCTGGACCTTGGCCAGGACGTCGCGGGCGAAGTCCCGGTGGACCATGTAGGAGAGCATCTTGAGCTTCACGTAGTCTCCCCGATAGAAGAGCCAGCCTTCGGGCGGAGCCTTTCGGGCGGCGCGGGCCGAGTCCTTGATCAGGAACCAGTCGGCCCCGTCCCGCCGGGCGTACCCCACCAGGTGAATCCCGTGGTCGTCCGTGGTGGAGCCTTCGGCCATGCGCATTTCGCGTGCATCCTGGTCCAGGTACCCCGGCGCCACGTCGAAGGTGGGGACCACGGCCACCTTGTTCCAGCCGTCGTAACCCGGTTCGCTGGTGTCCCCGCCGATGGCCACCGAGGAGCCCGCCTGGGCCGCGCGCACGAGGAGCGCGTACCATTCTTCGAGGGGCAGGTTCACGTAGGTGTCGGCCCGCCACCAGTTGTCCTCGGCGTCGAGTTCGCACCGGGTGTAGAAGGGGTGCGCGGAAGTGGAGACGAAGCTGGCGTAGGCGTCCACGTCGAGGGCCGCCACCTCCTTCAGGAAGGCCTGGGGCGTGTAGGTGCGACCCTCGTAGTCGAATCGCTCGGGCGGGCGGCCGAGGTGCTTGTCCAGGATGCCTCGCACGGCGGACAGCACCTGGTCTTCGTTCCAGTAATTGTTGGCCTCGCAGTAGGCGAAATAGGCCTTCAACTCGTCCATCATGCGGGCGTGGTTGTGGCGCCCGTCCGGGGCGAGGACGCCCGGATAGGCCGATTCGGGGACGACGCCGTAGGTTTTCCAAAGGCGGGGGATGGCCTCCGATTCGGACCCCTCCTCGAAGACCGATCGGCCTCGGGTGGCGACGTGGCGCCTGGCCTTGTCCAGGTACTCGTGATAGACCGACCAGAGCTCCGAGAGTTTGACCTCTCTTCCCGAAAGCCGCTTGATTTCGGATTCGAAGAAGGAGGTCGTGGCGAAGGACCAGCAAGTGCCGGTGAGGTACTGGGCCACCGGCGGAAAGGCCCAGGCCCGTGCGGGAAAATCCTCCGGCCCCCGGGGACGGCGGAGTCCGGAGAGATCCATGCGAAAATCACGCCGCGCCGCTTCCCTCGCCTTTTCCTCCTGGTCCTGGGCCGCGAGGAGGTCGTCGGTGACTTTGGCGGCGGCATCCTCCGCCGCGGCATTCGCCTCCTCCAGTTCCTGGAGGACCGGGTCCTTCACGGCGGGGCGGTACTGTCCCCGGTCCTTCGGTGGAGGGGAGGCGAAGGGAGCGGCGAAGACGAGGGCGGCGGCGAAGGCGGCGAGGGCGACGCGGGCGGCTCGGGCGATCATGACGGTCCTCCGGAAAAGGAATCCCGGGGCCCCCGCTCCCGGAAGGGGACGGGGACCCCGAGGGGTCGAGGATACCACGCGGCGGAGGCCCGGTCAGGAGGCCGTCGAGGTCTTGACCTCGAAAGCGGGAGGGTCCTGGAGGGCCTTCTTGACGGCGCACATGTCCGCGGCGCGCACCAGGGCCTCTCGGTACTTCTCCGGGAATCCAGGGGGGACCCGAATGTCCAGGCCCACCCTCTCGAGCCGGCCCGTCACCGGGTGAAACTCCGCGGTCTGCGTCAGGGAGAGGCCCTCCGTGGGCAATCCGCGGCTTTGACAGAACGAGAGGACGTAGATGCCGGCGCAGGTGGCGATGGAGGACAGGAAGAGCAGGAAAGGCTCGGGGGCGGATCCCTCTCCCCCCGATTCGCGGGACTGATCGGTCCGGATGGTGTGGTGGAGGAACTGGGCGTCCACGCGCTTTCCTCCGGGAAACGTGACGGTAAGCTCCATTGGGCGTTCTCCTCACGACGGGCCCGGCGCCGCCGGGCGCTCAGGAGAGCCAAGATGCGCCTGGGTCCCGGATGTAACCGTGGCGGCTTTTGGAGGGCGGTTGAAAGGGGGGGCTTGATTTTTCGTGAGTATTTACTTACTTTCGTATGCAGGGCTCCCCGCCCCCCGGGTCGGCCCAGCTGGACAGGGTGACAAGGGAGGCTCAGGAACCCTTGGGAAAGGCGGAATCGGGCGGATCGGATCCTCGGGGCGCCGGCGGCGGCCGGACGGGTGTTTCTTGAAGGAGGCGTGAGCGATGGATTACAAGGACGACCTCAGAGACGTGAAGTTCAACCTGTTCGAGTGGCTGCCCCTGAACAAGATCCTCAAGGCGGAGGAGTTCAGCGGCTTCGAGCGGTCCGATCTGGAGATGATCCTCGAGGAGGCCCTCAAGGTCGTCCAGAACGAGATGGGGCCCACCAACGCCGACGGCGACCGGGTGGGCGCGAAATTCGTGGACGGGAAGGTGCTCCTGCCTCCCTCCTTCCACAAGGCCTACAAGACCATCTCCGAGGCCGGCTGGATCGGCGCCTCCGCCAACCAGGAGTACGGCGGCATGGGCCTGCCCGAGTCCGTGGGCACGGGCATCTTCGAGTTCATGGTGGGCGCCAACCCCTCCCTCGCCCTCACCATGCTCCTCGGCCGGGGCACGGGCCACCTCATCGAGAGCTTCGGCACCGACGAAATGAAGGGCCTCTTCTGCGAGAAGCTCTACACGGGGAAGTGGGGCGGTACCATGTGCCTCACCGAGCCGGGCGCGGGCTCCGACGTGGGCGCCAGCCGCACCAAGGCCGTGAAATCCCCCGACGGCCGCTACAAGATCTCGGGCGAAAAGATCTTCATCACCTCGGGCGACCAGGACATGACCCCCAACATCATCCACGCCGTCCTCGCCCGCACTCCGGACGCCCCTCCCGGAACGAAGGGGCTCTCCCTGTTCATCGTCCCCAAGTTCCGCGTGAACCCGGACGGGAGCCTGGGCGAGTACAACGACGTGGCCGTGAGCAACATCGAGCACAAGCTGGGCATCCACGGGTCCCCCACCTGCTCCATGGTCTTCGGGGCCAACGACGGGTGCGAGGGCTTCCTCCTGGGCAAGGAGCAGGAGGGCATGTCCCTCATGTTCCAGATGATGAACGCCGCGCGCTACGAAGTGGGCGTCCAGGGCATGGCTCTGGCGTCGGCCGCCTACCAGCACGCCCTCGCCTTCGCCCAGGAGAGGCTCCAGGGCAAGCACTTCAAGGACCGCTCCGCGGACGGTCCCCAGGTCCCCATCATCGAGCACCCGGACGTGAAGCGCATGCTCCTCACTCAAATGGCCTACGTCCACGGCATGCGCGCCCTGGTCTCGTTCACCGCCTGCCAGCTGGACCTCGCCCACGTTTCCGAGGGCGAAGCCAAGAAAACGGCCCAGGGCTGGGTGGAGCTCCTGACCCCCATCTGCAAGGCATGGTGCACGGACTGGGGCGTGCGCATGACCGACATGGCCCTCCAGTGCTACGGCGGCTACGGCTACACCATGGAGTACCCGGCGGAGCAGTACCTCCGCGACGCCCGCATCGCCCCCATCTACGAGGGCACGAACGGCATCCAGGCCCTCGACCTCTGCTTCCGAAAGATGAAGATGGAGAACGGCGCCCTCGTGAAAGCCTTCCTGCAAAAGGTTCAGGAGACGGCCCAGGAATACGTGACGGACACGGAGCTGGGGGCCTCAGCCATCCACCTCGCCAACGCCGTGAAGGAGCTTTCCGGAATTCTCGCCGACCTGGGCAAGCGGATGGACGCGCCCCTCGTCCTGCTCCCCAACGCCTGCGGCATCCTCGACATGATGGGCCACGTCTTCGCCGGCGCCCTCCTCCTCGAACAGGCCGCCGTGGCGGGCAAGAAGCTCAAGGCCATCCTGCGCGAGAAGGACGTGGACGCCACCGACAAGAAGGCCTACCATGCCTTCCTGAAGGAGAACGGCGACGCCAAGTTCTACCACAACAAGATCCAGGCGGCGGCCTGCTTCATGCACCGGGCCGTGCCCCAGGTCTACGCCCAGTCCCTGGCCATCAAGACCAACGACCAGTCGGTCTGGGAAGTCGCCTTCTGACGCCCGCGGCCCCAGGGCCGCCGGCGGGCACACCTCACCCCGAGCCCCCGGGAGAAGGGTCCTTCCCCTCCTCCCGGGGGTTTTGCTGTGCCTGGGGCTCTCCCTCGCGACCGCCGGCGCTTCGCTCCCCGCGGTCCCTGCGCCGCAGGGGGCCTCGGAGCTCGACCACGCCGCGGCCCTCCGCCGCCAGGGCCGGTGGCCCGAGGCCCTGGCCGCCTTCCGCCATGCCTGGGCCTCCTCTCCCGCCGGGCCGGACAAGACGGCCGCCCTGGCCTACGGCAGAATGGCTCTCCTGGCCGGAGACCCGGCCGCGGCCGTGGACCCCCTGAGGGAGACCGCCGACTCCGCGGGTCCCCTGGCCCCCTTTGGCCGACTCCTGCTCACCCAGGCCCTCCTGGACCTGGGGAGGGCGAAGGAGGCCGAAGGGCTGGCGGTCCGGTTGGCGGGATCCCCCGTTCCGAGCCTGCGCCTTCGGGCCTTGAGGCTCCTGGCGCGGGCCCAGGAAGCCCAGGGCCGACTCACGCCCCGGTTGGAAACCCTGTCCAGGCTGGTGGACCTCTCGCGCGGCGCCGACCGGGACCGGGTCCGGTGGGAAAGGGCCCTGGGGCTCCTCCAGCTGGAGCGGTGGAGGGAGGCGGGGGGGACCTTGCGGGACCTCTACCTTCGGCCCGACTGCGTCCTCGGGAGGGAGGCAGGGCTCCGGCTGAACCGCCTCGCCGAGGAGGGCCATTTCGCGCCGCCGACCCGAAGCGCCGACCAGACCCTGGACCTGGCCCGGCGCTTCTTGAAATCGGGTCGCCGGGAGGACGCCTGGGACCTCCTCCTGAGCCTGCCGGCTAAGGCCTTCGAGGGCGCCTCGGGGGAGCGAGCCGCCCTCTTGCGGGTGGAGGTCCTCCACGCCTTGCGGCGCAACGACGAAACGGTCCAGGCGGCGGACGCCCTGGCCCGCGCCCGGGGGAACACGGAGGCCGCCCTCCGCGCCCGCCTGAAGGCCGCCTGGGCCCTCGTCCGCGAAGGGGACCACGGGGCCGTTGCGGAGCGCTGCCGCGCCCTTCTGGAAATCCCCGCGAAGGGCCACGAGGGGCTCCACGCCGAAGCCCTCAACGCATGGGCCGTTTCGGCCTACGCCGCGGGAAACTTCGAGGAGGCGCAGGATGCGTGGGCGCGGCTCGATTCCCTGGGCGGGGGAGACTCCCTTCTCCTGGCCGCCTGCCTCCGCCGGGGATGGGCCCTCCACCAGCTCGGCCGATGGGAGGAGTCCCTGTCCCTCTTCCGCTCCGTCGTCGAAAACCCCGGGGCCGGCCTCTTGCGATCCAGCGCCCTGTGGGGCCTGGCCTCCGCGGCGGGGCGTTCCGGCCGCCGGGACGTGGAAGTCGAGGCGCTCCTCCGCCTGGCCGCGGGTCCGGAGGGCTACTGGCGCGCCTCGGCCCTGCGGCGGCTCGGGGAACGGGGCGAGAAGGCCGCGCAGGATTCGCCGGCGGTCCTTCCGGAGCCCTGGACGGAGGCCGCGGGCGGGGAAGAGTCTTTCCTGGCCCGCGCCCTGGACCGGGCAGGCCTGGAATCCGACGCCGCCGACGCCTTCTCGGTTCTGTACCGGAAGGCCGGAAGCCGCTCGCCCCACGTCGCCCTCACCTACGCGCTCCTGTGCGGGCGCGCCGGGCGGCGTGCCGCCGCCGAATCGGCCCTCCACAAAGCGGCGCCGGGAGTTGAGGGCCCCTGGGCCTGCCCCAATGCGGTCCTGGAAGCCTTCTACCCTGCTCCTCTACTGGGGAAAATCCGCCCCCTCGCCAAAGCCGAAGGCGTCCCTCCGGCCCTCGTCTTGGCCGTCATGCTCCAGGAGAGCGGCTTCGACGAGACCGCCCTCTCCCCCGCGGGGGCCCGCGGCCTCATGCAGCTCATGCCCGAAACGGCCCTGCGCCTGGCCCCCCATGGAGAGGACCCCGGAGACCTCTACGATCCGGGTGCGAACGCCGCCCTCGGCATCCGCTACCTGGGCCTTCTCCTGAATCGGTTCCCCACGGCGGGGGCGGTGGCCGCCTACAACGCCGGAGAGGACGTGGTGGCCCGGTGGATGGCGGCCTGGAACCCTTCCTGCGAGGAGGATTTCGTGGCCATGATTCCTTACGCCGAGACCCGCGCCTACACCGCCCGCGTCCTTGCCTACTCCCGCGACTACGGCCGCCTGCTGAATCCATAGGGCCGGTCCACGCCTGCCCAAGAGAGGGTGGTGTGTCGCCTTCGAGCCTCGGCCGGGCCCTGCCCGCGCTCCGGCCCCAGCCCCTCCGCCGCCCATTAGCCGCGGGGACAGCCACCTGTTTGTCCAACTGTTTGGCAGAGCGACATGCGAAGGGAGTGCCCCGCGCCCGAGAAGATCCGGATCGCCGGTCCTTTACATGCCCCATGTACGGAGGTATAAGAACGAAAAAAGGCCGAGCGAGCGTGGGGGGATTCCCCAGGCCGATCCGGGGAGAGGGATGATGGCACGGTCATTGCAACCGACCGACCAACCAACCAACCAACCAACCGATTTGCGTCTCGCGGGGGCGTCCGCCCCCCTTTTGGCGTCATCGGGTTCGATACATCACGTCAGGTGCGACCGATGAACCGAAAGGGGGTGTCTCGATGGAAAAGGAAATGCGGCGCCGCCGGGGGAAGCGGGCGGTGCTGTGGCTTATTGGGGTTTGGGCGCTGGCGATGGCCGCACTTCCGGCTTTCGGTCAGGAGCAGATCCGAAACGGTTCGTTTTCCGAGGGGTGGAACCTCGCCTGGGAGGCGGAGCCGGCCGGTTCCTCGCCCCTGGTTGTGGAAGACCCGGCCTCCGGCGAAGGAAATGAAGGGTACGCGAGGCTGGGGCTCACACCCCTGCGGGAAGATTCGCTGGAGCAGTTTTTGGGCGCGGGTGTCTCCCTTCTGTCCCAGGCGCGCCTGAGCCTTTTCGTTCGGAGCCGGGGAAAAGGAGCGCTTCCGGGCCGGGGCCTGAGGATTTCCCTCATCGAAGCATCGAGCGGCCTGGAAGTGCCGCTGGCGACCCTCAAGGGGGCGGAAGCCACCTGGCAGAAGGTGACGGTGGACTTCTCGCCCGAAGAGAAGGGAATGAGGGCCGGAGAGGACTACTGGCTTCGGCTGGCCGCGGAAGGGGCGCCGGGTGCCTCGCCGGCCTGGCTGGAGGTGGACGACGTCTCGCTCGCGCCGCCTGCCTCGGCCATGCTCCTGCCCGTCGAACCGCCCGACACACTGCCGGACGAGGAGGGGGATGTGCCGCTGCAAGATTCGCCGGGCCTCTCCTTTGTCACCATGGCTCCGAACCGGGACTTTCCAAACGTCTGCAACTGCGGAGGTGGGCACCGGGAGGTCAAGATCACCGTGAAGGGTTTCACCAAGGCCGAGTGGGACACCGTGACCGTGAAGTTCAAAATCCCCACTTCGGCCAAGCTGGCCACGATTGCGAATCCGGTACGGGAATCGTACGACGGCGCTTCCATGGTGGGTGTTCTTCGGTGCACCGTCCCCGACGCGCCGGGGGACAAGAACTACCTCGGGCCGGCCTCCATTAAGATCAAGTCCAGCAACGGAAAGAAGGTCTGGTCGCCGCGGTACGAGTGCAGCTGGAATTCCAACGTGGGCGACTGGGTCGAGGCGGGTTTCTTCTACGGTTTTCCCGATCCGATTCGGAACATCCAGGTGGCCTCGACGCTCCAGCCCTCCATCCTGGGCGGGGACGCCTTCACCGTCCAGGCCGACGGCCTCGGGCTCTTCCGCAAGTGGCGCAAGAACCTCTCCGCCTGCGGGACAAGACCCAGTGAAGACTACGTGAGGCCGTTTGTCTTTGCGGTGAAGTCAGATGGAATTCCTGCGGTAGATGTACAGCCCACGCCCGAATATCGAAAAAGGGTTCGGGTGCGGCGGAGTGATCTTTGGCAGGCGACCTGCGGCGAGCCTTTCTCTTCAACATGGACGGGGGACGGAGCCCCGGGATTTTGCCTGGAGGCGACACCCTGTATCACCATTCATGAAAACGGGGTTCCTCAGGCATCCGGTCTCGTTCTTCTCAACCCGGATAACATCCAGTTCGAGGAATCTCCCGACTGGCGGCAGTACACGTGGCGGCATCGGAAATACGCAGGAGTTCTGCTGAACGCCTTGCAGTTCTTGCCAGCGCCGTCTCCGCCTTCTTTCGCACCGGGTTCAGAGTACGGTCCAGCCAACAGTGTCGGGTACGCTTTGGACGCGCAGAGTAATTCAGTGGACATCGCCATCCGTCCGCTGAATGGAGCGAGCAATCGGCTGACCTTCCACGGTACAAGTTTGTATCGGATGAAAAACATCCGGTATTACGATAGCAGCGAAAACTGGAGAACCAACGGCTGGGTGTCACCCACGTGGGAGTGTTCCGACCCCACGGCATGGGGGAACCGCTTTAAGGCCTGGGCGCCCGCGCACGCCCCTTCGCACCTTGTTCTGCCCTATCTTTCCTGCAAGGAGGATCCACAACCCGATTACCCGTCGCGCGCGGGGGTACCCTTCGATGTAGTGCCTTCTTTCGCAGCCGGGCCCGGCTCCTCATCGTGCCTCTCCCAGGGCTTTTCCTGCCCGCTCAGTTTCCCGGCCAACGGAGACGAGCATTTGATTGAAGCCTTCTGGGTAGGCCCCGGGGAATACAACAACGTGAACGTGAACGTGGGTACATGCCAGGCGCAGCAAGGTTCCTGCTCCGACTTCGCGCTCACAGGGCGCAAGGAAAGCGCCGGTACGGATGGCGAAGGGCGGACGCTGGTGAAGGTCTTCCTCACCGGCAACTTCAGCGGCCAAGGCCAGTACAACGCCAGCGCCACCTTCCCGGTGACCGTCACCTTGGCGGGCTACGGTACGGTGGAGACGCGCAACGTGAATCTGTACCATTGACCTTTCGTCCGGCCCCCTCCCTTAAGGGAGGGGGCCGGTTCTATTACGAGGGAAAGCCATGAAGCGCTCCGTTTTGCTTCTCCTCTTGTCGTTGCTTTGGGACCTTCCCGGCGCAGCCGCGGAGGAGGCGTGGCGCCGCTCCTACTCGGACCCCGTCGGCCTTAGGCACAGCTCTTCTTGGGCGACGGTTGAATGGGTTGCAGATCCCCAGGGGGGCTTCTTCGACGTCTGCACCCTCGACGGCCTCCTGATCCGGCGCTTCGACGCCCATGGAAACCTGCTTTGGCTCCGCAAGTACGCGGGCAGCGTTTACTACGAATCGCTGGCGCCCCTTCCCGATGGTTCGTTTCTCGCCTTCGCCTACAACAACACCATCGGAGGGCCCGTAGACTGGGGCTTCCGCTGCAATGCGCAGGGAGAGGTCGAGAAGGAGTGGGTCTTCGGGGAATTTGGAATCTACCGAACCTTCTCTTTGGATGCCTCCGCCGTCGTTGCGGTCGGTCCCGATTCCGGGTGGTTCACGGCGCTGGATCCAGCCACGGGGCGCATTCTTTGGAGCCGAACCCTCTATTCAAGAGCGGTCCCCGTTTCCTTCAACTATCCGACGGTGACGGCCAAGGCGACTCCCGATGGAGGCTTTATTTTCCTTGGGCAGCTGGAAGGCGGCTACCACGGGGACCGGGTACACGGCACGTTGCTATTCAAAATGAGCCACGAAGGGCATCTTCAATGGGCAAAGGCCTATGATTTCCTGGATTTTTGCGAAAGCGACGGAGGTGGCAATGGATGCCCTCAGGATGCTCGAAAGCTCGAGATCCTTCCAGACGGGGGGATTGTAATTGGTTCGTCCCACACAGGTTGGGGCGATGCGTCTCCAAACCGAACGACGGTCCTCTGTCTAAATGCCGATGGGAGTATCCGCTGGCAAAAATATACTCGAACAGATCCAAGCTGCAGTGGTGGCTTGCATCTTTATCAACAAGGCCTGATCGCGCAGGGCTTTGATGGAAACATCCTTCTCAGCGGAACCTATGTGTCTTGCAATCCCTATAATTGGTTTCCCTGCATTCTGGTGCTGAGCCCAGAGGACGGCCACATCGTGAAGCGAATCTGTTACGGCGGTTCGATACGGGAGGTGGGCCAGGTCGCCGTTGCGCCGAAAGAGGGAGGGTTCATCGGTTTCTACGATTACGCTAGTGCCGACTTGCAGTACTACGCTCGCTACGATTCGGACTTCGGCCTTCCCATGGAGTGCGACTCCAATGACATCCTGCCCGTCTCTTTCTCTTGGGAAGACGATTCCTTCACCGCCCTCGACATGAACGACGTCTTGGAAGAGGACAACCCTTACGCGTGGTCCGCGGACGTGAAAACTCACGAACAGGAGGACTGGACGGAGAGCCAACGTTCCGAGATGATCTGCGGGGACGCCTTTCCGGGGATCCAGTCGGTGAAGGTGCTCCACGACCCCTTCCGGCTGAAGGTCGTCGGGTGGAATTTCCAGGAAGGGGCCGAGGTGCGGGTCAACGGCGTCGCCGTCCCCCGTACGCGGTACCGGGGGACGGACAAGAACAACCGGACGCGGCTTGTGGCCTCGGGGGCGGGCCTCAAGGACCTCTTGCCCAAGGGCGAGGCGGTGGCGCTGACGGTCGTGAACCCCGACGGGAAGGAATCGGCGGCCTTCTCCTTCGCGCGGTGAGGGTGTGAAATCCACCCGGTGGGCGCTAGAATCACAAGGAAACCCTCGGCGGGGAGGTGAGCCATGAAGGGGAGTCGGATCGTGGCGGCGGCCTTGGCGGTTCTATTTTCGGCCTTGGGCCCGGCCCTCGGCCAGACGACTCAGAGCCAGGACGGGCCGGTGGTGCTGGAGGGGGATCGCCGCGAAGCGAGGGTGTACGAGCCGGTAGGGTCCACGCTGGCGTGGGCCCACCGGGATGGCCGGCTGGAGGTGTACGACCCTCAGACCAAGAAGTGGGTGCCCGCGGCGGGAGACTTTCCCCTCGCGGCGGCGGGGAGCCGGCTCCTGCTGGCCTACGGGCCCGACGGGCCTGGGAGCGCCGTCTACGACCTGGGCCGCCACGCCTGGGTGCCCCAGTTCGACCGGTATTTCCGGGGCGCGGTCAGCGAGAACCTGGCCGTGGGATACGGAGGCCCGGGGCGCCCGGGGATCTACGACGCCCTGTCGGGGCGCTGGCAGACGCCCGTGTTGGAGGCGTGCCAGGTGGCCCTGTCGGGGCGGCTGGCGGCCTTCTTCGGCGAGCACGTGAAGACGACCCTCTACGATGCGTCCCGGGGGGTGTGGGCGAGCGACGCCTCGGACTTCACGCGGTGCGCCCTGGGCGAGCGCCTGGCGGTCTTCTTCGGCCCGCCGGGGACGAACGCTCTCCTGTACGACTCGCGCGCCGGCCGCTTCGTTCCTCTGAGGGAGCCCCTCCAGGAGGTGAAGATCGAAGGCGGCACGGCCCTGGCCCTCTCCCGGGGAAACCGGGCCTTCGCCTACTCGGGGGAGCGGGAGGCCTGGGTGGAGTTCCGGGGCGCGGTTCAGGATCTCTCTTTCGTCAACGAGGAGGCCCTCCTCACGGACGACCAGGGGGCCGTCTGGGCCTTCCGGCCCGACCGGCTGACCTTCGAACTGAGGCGAAAGAGATAGGCGAGCCAGGGCCCGAGGGACTGGGGGACCAGGGGACTAGGGGACTAGGGGACTAGGGAACGAAAAGGAGCCGTTTCCCGTCTACCGTTTTGCGCCTCTCGTTTCCCGGCTCACGTCTCTCGCCTGGCGTCTCCCTGATTTCAGGACACGGGTCCCAGGGCGGTCTCCACCGCCTGGACGAGTTCGGCATCCTGAGGGGCGGTGCGGGAGCCGAAGCGGGCCACGACTCTCCCCTTCCGGTCCACGAGGAACTTGTTGAAGTTCCAGGAGATGTCCCCGTCGAAGCCGGAGCGCTCCGTGAGGAAGCGGTAGAGGGGGTTCATGTCCTTCCCTTTTACCCGGGATTTCGCGAAGACGGGAAAGGTGACGCCGTAGTTCAGGCGGCAGAACTGGGCGATCTCGGCATCGCTCCCCGGCTCCTGGTCCAGGAAGTCGTTGGAGGGGAAGGCCAGGACCAGGAAGCCCCTGTCTTGATAAGTCTCGTAGAGCTTCTCCAGCCCCTCGTACTGGGGCGTGAAGCCGCACTTGGAGGCCGTGTTCACGATGAGCAGGACCCTGCCCTCGTAGTCCTTGAGGGCCTTCGGCGTCCCGTCGTTCAGGGGAAGGGTAAACCCGTAGACGGTGGCTTCGGTCCGTGGGCCCACGGCGCTCTGATCCGAGGCGCGGACGTCCAGGCGCGAATACAGAAGCGCGCCCCCCACAAGAACCAGAGCCAGAAGTCCCGCTGCAACTTTGAGCAACACCATTCGTGCCTCCTTGAAGCCGGCCTTCACCCCACCCGGCCCCAACGCCGCACTTCCTTCAAAGATTCCAGGGGAGGCCTGAAGCGCGCGCAAGAGGACGTCTGGTTCGGCCCCCTCATGATACAGTAGCCTTGCCGTGGGAGGAGGGTCCGCCGTGGAAAGCCAGACCGATGCGAAACCGTCTCCGCTGAAGGAGATCACCCAGCCCTTCGTGGACCTCATCCACGCCCCCCGGGCGCTCTGGGGCGTGAACCTGCCGTACTTCCTCGAGGGCATGGTGTATTTCGGAATCCTCGGGTACCTCGCCATCTACTTCTCGGACTTCGTTTTCGCGGGCGTCCCCCACGCGGACGTCTGGTCCCACCGGATGGTCATGGTCCAGACGGCGGGCATCACCATCGCCATGTTCTTCCTCGGCTTCGTGGCGGACCGCTACGGCGTGAGGCTCGCCCTCGCGCTCGCCTTCGTGGTGATGCTGTGCGGCCGTCTCGTCATCGCCGGGGCGCCCCTCCTCGGACTCCAACCCGGCCTCTGGGGAGGCATCCACCTGGCCACGCTGGGAGGGATCCTTCTCGTGGTCGTGGGATACGGCATGTACCAGCCGGCGGCCTACGCGGCGGTGCGGAAGTTCACGAACGAGAAGACCGCCGCCATGGGTTTCGCCATGCTGTACGCCCTGATGAACCTGGGCGGGTACCTGCCCACCTTCGCCTTCCTCATCCGGGACGAGAAGTACCTCGGCTGGGGCATCAACGGGGCCTTCTGGGTCTACGCGGGATTTACACTCGTCTCCCTCCTGCTGACCCTCTTCATCCTTTCGCGGACCGTCGTGAAGGAGGCCGCGGCAAAGGCCCGGGCGGACCGGGGGGAGGCGCCGGCGGACGAGACGGCGCCGAAGCCGCCCTTCTCGTTCGTGAACTGGCTGAAGACGCACCCGCTGACGGACCTCAAATTCGCCTTCTTCATCTTCGCCCTCATCCCCGTGCAGACGCTCTTCACCTACAACTGGCTCATCCTTCCCCAGTACGTCTCGCGGTGCTACACGGGCTGGATCGGGGAGAAGTTCGAGATCGCCTCGAACTTCAATCCCCTCCTGATCTTCATCGCCGTTCCGGTGATCACGGCGCTGACCTACAAGCGGAAGGTCTACACGATGATGATCATCGGGACCTTCGTCATGGCCGTGCCGGCCTTCTTCCTGGCTATTGGAACGAACTTCTGGACGCTCTTCGGGTACCTCGTGGTGATGACCATCGGCGAGGCCATGTGGCAGCCCCGGTTCCTCCAGTACGCCGCCGAAATCGCGCCGGAAGGGAGGACCGGCGAATACATGGGTGTGGCCCAGCTCCCCTGGTTCCTCACCAAGGTGCTCGTGCCGGCCCTCTACTCGGGGTGGATGATCGAGAAATACTGCCCCGCCGGATTCGATCCGGCTCAGGGCACCGCCGGGCCCCAGAAGATGTGGCTCATCTTCGGGTGCATCGCCATCTGCTCGACGCTCCTCCTCCTTCTGGCCAAGGGATGGGTCGGAAAGGACTTCAAGACCAAGGCCTGAAACCGTTCGTCTCGCGCCAACAGAAAAGGGGCGGCCGCCGGCCGCCCCTTTTCTTCGCATCGAAGGACCTATTCGAGGACGATGGAGACTTCGCCGTCGTCGGAGACGACGCGGGCCAGGAGGCCCGTACCCAGGTCCCGGGCGAAGGGGACGAGCTGGCGGATCAGGAGCCCGGCCTGGTCGTCGCCCTCCTTTTCGATCTTGACCCCCTGGAAGATGGCCTCCACCGTGGCGAGGGGGACGCTGATTTTGATGTCCTTGGGCTCGCTTCCGCCCTTCTCGCCGCGGACCGAGAGGACCACCTGGGTGGGCGCCTTGCCGGGGCGGAGGGACTTTTCATCGGCGAAGCCCACGGTCACGCTGCGCTTCTTCCCCTCCTCCTCGATGGTCATGAGGACCGTCTCGCCGCCGGATCCGGCCTGCTTCAGGGCCTTCATCATGTCTCCGAGGGAAAGGGTGACGTCCTGGCCGTGCATGCGGCAGGCGTGGAACTCCTTCCCCACCTGGTTCTTGTCCAGAAACTCCAGGACCTTCATGGGGACCTCGATGAGGGCCTGCTCCCCGTCGCCCTGGACGCGGATCTGGACCAGAGGGTCTGAGCCCGCCACGGCGGGGGCGGCCGCAGCCAGGACGAGGGCCGCCAGGAGCGTCGTCAGGATGGCTTTTCGAAGGGTCGCGGGGTTCATCTTGCACCTCCTCTGCGGGCTGATACGCAGGCCCGCGTCGAAGGTTTCGGCCCCCCGGTCCGGGGGCGCGCCCGGCGCAGTCGCCCCGGGCTTGCGGCTTCCGCCCTATTTCAGGCCCATGCGCTCGCCCCAGTGGGCGAGGACCACGAGGTTCCAGAGCAGGAGATCGTGCTCCGCGCCTCGCTGGTGCTCCTCGAAGGCGGCGCGGATCCCCTCGATGCGAAAGTGGGGCCGCATCCAGGCCGAGTTCTCCAGGATGTCCCGCACGCGTTCGCGCAGGGGGCCTCGCACCCAGGCTCCCCAGGGGACGGGAAAGCCCTTCTTCCGCCGGTAGGCCACGTGACGGGGCACCCCCGCCTCCACGGCGTAGCGCTTGAGGACGTGCTTGGTGACCGAGCCGCGGACTTTCATGGATTCGGGGAGGGCGAAGGCGAAATCCACCAGGGGCCCGTCCAGGAACGGGACGCGCATCTCCAGGGAGTGGGCCATGGACATGCGGTCCGAATGGTTGAGGAGGTTGTCGGCGAGCCACCCCTTCACGAGGACCGAGAGCATGGCGTCCAGAGGGCCCCGGTGGGACGGGACCTCCATGTAGAAGGCGTCGAGGGTCCGGTCGTACGGCGGAGGGGGCGGATCGATCAGAAGGCTTCGCACCCGCGCCTCCCCCAGGGGGAGGGTGAGGTCGTAGCGGATGCGGCCGGGGATCTGCCCCGGGGACGCGCTGCGCAGTTCTTCCCAACGAAGGAGATACGCACGCTTGGGGTCGCGCCGGGCGATGGCCCGCGCCGCGTGGCGGGCGCCGGGGATCCCCCTCAGCAGGACGATGGCCCGGATCTGCTTGAGGACCCGCTCCAGGTGGTATCCCCCGAGGATCTCGTCGGCCCCCTGGCCCGACAGGAGGACCTTCACGTGGCGGGAGGCGAGGGCGCACACGTGGTACAGCGGCAGGACGGCGGAGTCGGCCACGGGATCGTCCAGCCGCGCGAGCACGCCCTCCAGGCTCTCGGCGAAGGCCTCGGGGGTGATGACGAGTTCGTGGTGGTCGGCGCGGAGGGTGGTGGCGACGGCGCGGGCCCACAGCCGCTCGTCGTAGGCGCCCTTGCCGGCGAAGGCCACCGTGAACGTAGACAGCTTCTCCTGGCCGCAACGCCTCACGGCCGCGGCCAGGGCAGAGGAGTCCACCCCCCCGGAAAGCAGGACCCCCACGGGAACGTCGGCGATGAGCTGGCGCCGGACCGAGGCCTCGAAGCAATCTCCGAAGCGGGTGACAGCCTCTTCCTCCCGGAGGGGTGTCGTCCCTTCCGGGGGCTCCAGGGGAAGCCGCCAATACGGGAAGAGGCGGACGCCCCCCTCGGAGATGGAGAGGATGTGTCCGGGGGGGAGCTTCTTCACGTCCTTCAGAAGGGTCCGCGGGGCGAGGACGTACCGGCAGGCCACCTGCTCGGCCAGGGCCGCCGGATGGATCTCGCGGCCCACGGCCGGATGAAGGAGCAGGGGCGGGATCTCGGAGGCGAAGGCGATGCCCCGGGGCGTCCGGACCCAGTAGAGGGGTTTCACGCCCACGCGGTCCCGGCTCAAGAGAAGGGTGCGCTCCCGCGCGTCCCAGAGGGCGAAGCCCCACATGCCGTTGATCTTGGCCAGGCCGGGAAGGCCCCACACGGTGAGCGCCCGGAGGAGGACTTCCGTGTCCGACCGGGTGGAAAAGCGCTCCCCGAGCGATTCCAGTTCGGCCCGCACGTCCAGGAAGTTGTAAATCTCCCCGTTGAACACGATGCGGTACCGGCCGTCGGGGCTGGCCATGGGCTGGGAGGCGGCGTCGGAGAGGTCGATGATGGCCAGGCGCCGGTGGCCCAGGGCCGCGTCGGGGGAGGACCAGAGCCCTTCGCCGTCGGGGCCCCGGTGTCCCAGGGCGCGCGCCATGGCCCGGACCCGCTCGGGGTCCGCTCCGCCTCCGAAGGCCACCTCTCCGCAGATGCCGCACACGGTACGCCGCCACCGGCATTCTACACGGCCCTGGGACCGTTTTGGGACGGAGGGCGACCGGCCTTGCCAAGGGGCCCGGCCTGGGATAGGCTACGAGGTCCGGAGCGACCGCAGAACATGAACCTGAAGCAAGCCCTGAAAGCCGCCGCCTACGCCACCGCCAAGGGGGCCTTCGGCACCCTTCTCCGTCCCTACTTTCGGGTCCGGGTCATCGGCGGCGAGAATCTTCCGGCCCAGGGAGGCGTCCTCGTCGCCGCCAACCACGCCTCCTTCGTGGACCCCCTGGTCCTGGGAGCGTTTCTCAGACGGCGCCTCTGGTTCATCATGGCCGAGGAGCAGTTCCGCAAGCCCGTGGTCCACCTCTTCTCCCGGCTCATGGATGTGATCCCGGTGCAGGCCGGCGCGGCCTTTCAGCTGGCCCCCATCAAGAAGGCCCTTTCCCTCCTGAAGGGGGGGAGGGTCGTGGCCATCTTCCCCGAGGGCCGGCGATCGGGCACCGGGAAACTGCTCCCCGGACAGCCGGGCCTCGGCCTGCTCGCGGTCCGCGCCCAGGTCCCCATTCTCCCCGTGGCCATCGCGGGAACCCGGGAGGCCTATCCGGTGGGGCGGACGATCCCCAAACCCGGCCGGGTGACCCTCTACGTGGGCAAGCCCTTGACCGGGCTCGCCCGCCTCAAGCCCGAGGAGCTGTCGGAGCGTGTCATGGACGCCCTGGCGGAACTCCTCGAGTCCAACGGACACGGAGACTACCTGGAGGCCGCGCCGGCGGGCGGCTGAAGCCGGAGCCGCCCGGAGACGTCCCATGCCCACGGCCGCCTTCTTCGCCATCGGATCGGAGATGACGGATCCCGCTCGAGGGGATTCCAACGGGGTCCTCGCCGCCGCGCGCCTGAAAGAAGCGGGGTTTGACATCGGCCTCGTTTCGCGCGTGGAGGACCGGGTGGAAGCCATCGCCTCGGCCCTGAGCGGGGCCCTCGAGACCTGCGACGTGGTCCTCGCCTCTGGGGGCCTCGGACCCACCGGGGACGACCTCACGAGGGAGGGGGCCGCACGGGCCCTCGGCGTCGGAATCGTGGAGGACGGGGCCTGGGCGGAGGAACTCACCCGCCGGCTCGCCTCCCGCGGCCGGGCGCTGGACGCGGTGAACCGCCGCCAGGCCCTCGTCGTCGAGGGCTCCGAAGCGATCCCCAACCCCCGGGGGCTGGCCTGCGGATGTTGTCTGAGGCGCGGCAAGGCACACCTCATCCTGCTTCCCGGCGTGCCGGCCGAGTTTCGGGAGATGCTGGAAGGCGGCGTCCTTCCGAGACTGAGGGAGGCGTTCCCGGAGCAGCCCGAAGTGCGGACCGTACGGGCCGTCCTGGCGGGACTTCCCGAAGCGTCGGCGGAGCCGGTCCTGTCGCCTTGGTATGGCAGGCGCGGGGTCTCCGTGTCCATCCTCCCCCACCTGGGGATCCTCCGGGTCACGCTGACGATCACCTCCCCTCCCGCCGAATCGGCGGCGGACCTGGAGGAAGAGGCGCGGCGCGCCTTCGCCGCGGGGTGGAAGGGCCACCTCGTGAGCCTGGACGGGACCTCCCTGGAGGCGGCCCTCGGGGAAGCCCTGCTCCGACGCGGCTGGACCCTGGCGGCGGCCGAGTCCTGCACCGGGGGCCTCCTGGCCCACAAGGTCGTTTCCGTGGCCGGCGCCTCCCGGTACTTTCTCGGCTCGGTCACGGCCTACGACAACGAGGCCAAATCCTCGCTCCTGGGAGTGGCGCCGGAGATTCTTCAACGGTCTGGCGCCGTGAGCGAGGAAACAGCGCGCGCCATGGCGCGGGGGGTCCGGGCGCGCTTCGGCGCCGCCTGCGCGGCGGCGACCACCGGCGTGGCGGGCCCCGGCGGGGGGAGTCCGGAAAAGCCCGCCGGAACCGTCTGGGTCGCGGTGGGCACGCCCGAGGGGGAATGGGCGCACAGGGTCCACCTCCCCCTGGACCGGCTCTCGGTCATGGAGTTCTCGGCCCACATGGCGCTCTACCATCTCTGGCGGCGGGTCCGGGGCGCCGCGGCGCCATGAGGGTTTCCGCGGTGGGCTTCCTCAATTCGGCCCCCCTCACGTGGGGCCTCTCGGAGGGCCGCGCTCCCGAGGGATGGGACGTCACCTTCGACGTGCCCTCGCGCTGCGCCGAGCGGCTCCTCAAGGGAGAGGCGGACCTGGGCCTCGTGCCCTCCGTGGTCTTTCTGCGGGAGCCCTGGCTGACCCTGGCCGCCCCCCTGGGCGTGGTGGCGCCCGACGAGGCCGGGTCGGTCCTTCTCGTCCTGGGCGGTGATCTCGCCTCCGTGCGGAGGGTCTTCCTCGATCCGGCGAGCCGGACCTCCCAGGCTCTCCTTCGCCTCCTCCTCCAGGAAGCCCTTCCGGAGGGGGTGTCGTTCGAGGAGGGAATCGCCCCGGATCGACTCGGTCCCGGCGAGGCCGCCCTGGTGATCGGGGACCGCGCCCTTCGTCTCCCCGGCGCCCTCGGGCGGCTCCCGGCCCTCGACCTGGCCTCCCTGTGGAAGGCCCGCACCGGATTGCCCTTCGTCTTCGCCGTATGGGCGGGGCGGAGGGAGGTCTGCACGGACGAGGTCCGGGAGGTCCTGGCGTCTTCGTGCGCCCTGGGCCTGGCCTGCCTCGACGACATCGTGGCCCGCCACGCCCTGGCCCTGGACCTTTCGCCGTCGCGCATCCGCCACTACCTGACCCGGCAACTGTCCTTCACCCTCGGCCGGGAAGAACGGGCGGCCCTGGCCCGTTTTTCCCGCGAGGTCCTGGGCGAGGAGCCCCCGCCCTCCAAGTGGGGAGAGCCGTATGGCGGGGAATGACGCGATCCGGGCGCTGGAGAAGGCCTTCGCGGGGGAGCGGCTGTCCCTGGACGAGGGCCTGGTCCTGCTGGAAAGTGCGCCCCTGCTCGACCTGGGGGCCGCGGCCGACGGGGCGAGGGAGCGGCGCCATCGGGACGGCGTGGCCACCTACATCGTGGATCGGAACATCAACTACACGAACGTGTGCGTGGCGCGGTGCGCCTTCTGCGCCTTCTACCGCAAACCCGGCGACCCGGAAGGCTACGTCCTGTCCATCGAGGCCATCCTTCAGAAGATCCGGGAAACGGAGGAGCTGGGCGGCACGGGGATCCTCCTGCAGGGAGGGCACCACCCCACCCTGCCCTTCTCCTATTACGAAGAAATGCTGGGCGCCATCCGGGAGCGCTTCCCGGCGATTCACGTCCACGCCTTCTCTCCCCCGGAACTCACCTATTTCGCCAAGCGCTTCGGCCTGCCGCTCGAAGAGGTGGTGGCGCGGCTCAAGGCGGCGGGGCTCATGAGCATTCCCGGCGGCGGGGCGGAGATCCTCTCGGACGCGGTGCGGGAGGACATGGCGCGGGGCAAGGCCACGGTGGAGGAATGGCTCGCGGTCATGCGGGAGGCGCACCGCCAGGGATTGCGCACGACGGCCACCATGATGTTCGGGTCCATCGAGTCGCCGCGGGACATCTTGACCCACCTGTGCCACCTTCGCGGCCTCCAGGACGAGACCGGCGGCTTCACGGCCTTCATCCCGTGGACCTTCCAGCCCGGACCGGACACCCCCCTCCAGGAAGCCCCCGCCACGGGGGTGGATTACTTGAGGGTGGTGGCCCTCTCCCGTCTCTTCCTCGACAACTTCGACAACGTCCAGGCCTCCTGGGTCACCCAGGGGCTGAAGATGGGGCAGGTGGCTCTCCGGTTCGGGGCCAATGACATGGGCTCCATCATGATCGAGGAGAACGTGGTGGCCGCGGCGGGGTGCCGAAACCGGACCAACGAGGAGGAGCTGCGGCGACTCATCCGCGACGCGGGATTCACTCCCCGGAAGCGAAGGACCCTGTACGAACCCGCCGAATAGGGCCTCCGCCTCCGCGAGATTCCAGCCGCCACGGCGCCTCACCCAGGGGTGTGGGACACGGCGGG
Organism: Acidobacteriota bacterium; assembly: GCA_040752915.1. Taxonomy (NCBI): domain Bacteria; kingdom Pseudomonadati; phylum Acidobacteriota; species Acidobacteriota bacterium. The sequence goes on along the minus strand of JBFMHB010000002.1, from coordinate 58,154 downwards.
AATTCGTTTGACGCTGTGCCGAACGGGGCCTAGAATAGGCGGCTTACGGAGGGGAATCATGGACAGCGTGAAGCGCACCCCCCTGAACGAGGAGCACCGAGCCCTGGGCGCCCGAATGGTGGATTTCGGGGGCTGGGACATGCCCGTTCAGTACACGTCGATCCTCGAGGAGCACGAGGCCGTCCGGACCCGGGCGGGCCTCTTCGACGTGAGCCACATGGGCGAGATCTGGATCGAGGGGCCCCAGGCCCTCGACCTCGTCCAGCACTTGTGCAGCAACGACGCCTCCAAGCTGGCGGTGAACCAGATCCAGTACAGCGGTCTCCTGACGAAGGAGGGCACCTTCGTGGACGACCTGCTGGTCCACAAGGTCGCACAGGACCGCTACTTGCTGGTGGTCAACGCGGCCAACGAGCCCAAGGACCACGCCTGGATTCTGAAAGAAGCCTCGGGTTTCGACGCCACGGTCACCAACCGGAGCCCGCAGACGGCCCAGATCGCCATCCAGGGTCCTCTGGCCGTAGCCATCCTTCAGAGGCTCGTTCCCGACTCCGACCTTTCCGCCGTGAAGTATTACTGGTTCACCTACGGGACGGTGCTCGGCGAGCGCTGCCTCCTGGCGCGCACCGGCTATACCGGGGAGGACGGTTTCGAGGTCTACCTTTCCCCCTCCAAGGCCCCGGAACTCTGGCGGGCCCTCCTGAAGGAGGGCCGGGAGGAGGGACTCCAGCCGGCGGGCCTTGGTGCGAGGGACACCCTGCGCCTCGAGGCCGCCATGGCCTTGTACGGCAACGACATCGACGCCACGACGACGGTCCTCGAGGCGGATTTGGGCTGGATCCTGAAACTGAGCAAGCCCTCCTTCAACGGCCGGGAGGTCCTCGAGCGGCAGAAAGCCGAAGGGGTCCGGAGAAAGCTCGTGGGCTTCGAACTGGTGGACCGGGGAATCCCCCGCCACGGGTACGACTGCTACCAAGGCGGGGAAAAGGTGGGCCATGTGACGAGCGGGACCCAGGCGCCCTTCCTGAAGAAGTCCATCGGCATGGCGTACCTGCCCGTGGAGATCTCCGCCCCGGGTTCGGCCTTCGAGGTGGACGTGCGGGGCAGGCGCCTGGCCGCGCGGGTCGTCCCCAAGCCTTTTTACAAGAGAAGCCGCTAGCTCGGGCTGGCGAGGACGTAAGAGCGGAGTGACGGCGAGGTGAGGCCCGGGGACTTTCGGAGAAAGGCGCCCGGGCTCCGGAGGTGCAGATGAACGTGCCCGGAGACCTGAGGTACACCAAGACCCACGAGTGGGTTCGCGCGAGCGGTGGGGAGGCCGTGGTGGGCGTGACGGACTTCGCTCAGCACGAACTCGGCGACATCGTCTTCGTGGAGGCGCCCGAGGTGGGAGCCGCCGTCACGGCGGGGAACCCCATGGGCAGCGTGGAGAGCGTGAAAGCCGTTTCGGAACTCAACGCCCCGGTATCCGGAACGGTTTCCGCCGCCAACGAGGCGCTGAAGGACCACCCCGAACTCCTGAATCAGGATCCCTACGGAGAGGGGTGGATCGTCAAGATCGCCCTCTCCGACGCCGCCGAAATCGGCGGGCTGATGGACGCCGAGGCCTACGGGAAGTACGTCGCCGAAGCCTCCCACTGAGGAGTTCCCATGCGTTACCTTCCGCAGAGTCCGGAGGACCTCCGGGTCATGCTCACCGCCGCCGGCGTGTCCCAGGTGGAGGACCTCTTCGCCTCCATCCCGGAGCCTCTGAGGCTCAAGGCGCCTCTGGACATGCCCACGGCCCTGCCCGAATGCGACCTGAGGGAGCGCTTCGTCACCCGCTCGTCCCGGAACCACTCCCTCACGTGCCGTCCGGGCTTCCTGGGCGCGGGCGCCTACAATCACTTCGTCCCCGCCCCGGTGGGCCACCTCCTTTCGAGGAGCGAATTCTACACGGCCTACACGCCCTACCAGCCCGAACTGGCGCAGGGCACTCTCCAGGCCATCTTCGAATTCCAGACCATGATGGCCGATCTGTGCGGGACCGACGTCTGCAACGCGTCCTTGTACGACGGGGCCTCCGCCGCGGCCGAGGCGGCCCTCCTGGCCGCGAGGGTCCACAAGGGGCGGAAGGTGCTCGTGGCGAAGTCCCTCCACCCCGCTTACCGAGAGGTGATCCGCACCTACCTCAAACACCTGGACCTCGACGTGGCCGAGGTGCCCTACGGGCCCGACGGCCGGATCGACCTCCCGTCCCTCGCCGGGGCGGGGTTGGAGGGGGCGTGCTGCCTCCTCGTGGGCCAGCCCAACTTCTTCGGCGTCGTGGAGGACTTCGGGGCCGTCGCCGCGGCCCTTCCGGCGGGTCCCAACCGCCCCCTCCTCGTGGGGGTGGTCTGCGAGGCCCTGGCCCTCGCCCTGATCCGGCCTCCCGGCGACGCGGGGGCCGACGTGGTGTGCGGCGAGGCCCGCTCCTTCGGGCTCCCGCTGGGATACGGAGGCCCGAACCTCGGCTTCCTCGCCGCCCGAAAGGCCCATGTGCGGCAGATGCCCGGGCGCCTGGTGGGAGAGACCCGGGACGCCGAGGGACGGCGGGGCTTCGTCCTCACCCTGACGACGCGGGAACAGCACATCCGCCGCGAGAAGGCCACCTCCAACATTTGCACGAACCAGGGACTCTGCATGCTCGCCGCGGTCATCTACCTCGCCCTCATGGGCCGGCGGAACCTCCGCGAACTCGCCCTGAGGAACCTGAGCAAGGCCGAGCACCTCAAGTCCCTACTCGCGGAGCGGGGCATCCGGCCCCTTTTCTCGGGCCCCACCTTCAACGAGTTCGCGGTGGGCTTGAAGATCCCCCCCTCCCGGGCCAACGCCGAGGCCCTCAAGGCCCACATCGTGGGCGGCCTCGACCTGACGGCCCACTATCCGGAGCTGTCCAACGGGTACCTCCTCTGCGCCACCGAGCAGACGCCGAAAGAGGCCTCCGAGAAGCTCGCCGAGATCCTGGGAGGTCTTTCATGAGCCGCTTCATCGAGGAACCGCTCCTCTTCGAAAAGGACAAGCCCGGCCGCCTGGGAGTCTGCCTGTGCACCAAGGAAGTCCCCACGGCTGACGCCGAGGCTCTCTTCGGGGATCTCTTGCGCCCCGATCCCCCGGCCCGCCTTCCCGAACTGAGCGAAGTGGACGTGGTCCGGCACTTCACCCGGCTGTCCCTGATGAACTACGCGGTGGACTACGGCCTGTACCCGCTGGGCTCCTGCACCATGAAGTACAACCCGAAGCTCAACGAGGACGTCTCCCGGTTCGAGGGCCTGACGGGCCTCCACCCCATGCAGGACGACGCTTCGGTCCAGGGGGCGCTGGAAATCCTCCACACCCTCGAGCGGGCCCTGTGCGCCGTGGCGGGGATGGACGCCTGCACCCTCCAGCCCTCGGCCGGGGCCCAGGGCGAATTCACGGGGATGCAGGTCATCCGGGCCTATCACGAGGACCGCGGGGACGCCCGGGAAGTGGTTCTGATCCCCGATTCGGCCCACGGCACGAACCCCGCCACGTCCCACATGGCGGGCTACCGCGTGGAGGAGATCCGGAGCGGGCCCGACGGCTGCGTGGACCTCGCCTCCCTCAAGGCCCGCATGGCGCCGGACGTGGCGGCCATCATGCTCACCGTGCCCAACACCCTGGGCATCTTCGAGAAAAACATCGCGGATATCTGCTCGATCCTTCACGCCCAGGGCGGCCAGGTCTACGTGGACGGCGCCAACCTCAACGCGCTCATGGGGATTACCCGCCCAGGCGACTGGGGCGCCGACGTCATGCACATCAACCTCCACAAGACCTTTTCCACCCCCCACGGAGGCGGGGGTCCGGGCGCGGGCCCCGTGGTCTGCAAGGCCCACCTGGAGCCCTTCCTGCCCAAACCGGTGCTGGTCCGGGGGAAGGACGGCTTTCGCTGGGATTGGGACCGTCCCAAGAGCATCGGCAAGGTCCACGCCTTCTTCGGCAACTTCCTGATCCTCGTCCGGGCGCTTTGCTACATCGAAACCATGGGTGGGGAGGGCCTGAAGCGGGCCTCCCAGATGGCCGTTCTCAACGCCAACTACCTGCGGGCGAGGCTCGGGGAGCACCTCCCCCTGGGCTTCGACGGTCCCACGCTCCACGAGGTGGTCTTCTGCGACAAGGGCCTTCCCGGGGGCATCACCACCATGGATCTGGCCAAGCGCCTCATCGACTACGGCTTCCACCCGCCCACCGTGTACTTTCCCCTCATCGTCCACGGGGCCCTCATGGTGGAGCCCACGGAGACCGAGCCGGTGGAGGAGATGGACCGCTTCGTGGAGGCCGTGAAGGCGATCCTGGACGAGGCGAGAAAAGACCCGGAGTTCGTCAAGAAGGCCCCCCACGAGGCCTTCCGGAAGCGCCTCGACGAAGTGTCGGCGGCCCGGAACCCCGTGCTGACCTACCGGCCCAAGGAGGGCTGATCGCAAGGCCTTTCGCGCCGGTCCGAATCCCCCCACCGGGGGAGGGAGTCGAAAGATGCCGCGGGGCATCTCAACGCTGCAAAGCCGGTCCGCCGGCGGGAGGGAGACCATGTCTCAGCCCACATTGACCCGTACGTTCAAGCGGTTTTCCTCGGTTCCCCTGGCGGGGATCCTCCTCCTCTCGGCGCTCGCTCTGCCCGCCCGGGCGGCCAAGAAGGCCCCCCCTCCGTCGCCCAAGCCCTCGGCCAAGGCGGCCCCCAAGCCCAAGTACCTTCCGCCCGCCGGGTCGGCCCTCGAGGTGGAGGGCTCCGCGGTCAAGAGCCACGGCGCCTGGCGCTGGCACCTCATGACCTATCCCGGCACCACCATCCCCACCGGGGCCATGGAATCGGCGGCGCGCTGGGTGAAGGAGAAGGTCCCCGAGGGCCGGTGGCCGGCGGCCGGGACCAGCCGTCCCGCCCGGACCCAGGGCCTGACCATCGGCGCCGACGCCTGGACTCCCGTCGGCCCCTCCCCCATGGACATGTCCACCCAGACCGACGGGTACACCTACGGCCGGGTGACGGGGCGCTTCAACGCCATCGCCGTGGACCCCCGTACGACGAGCACCCCGGGCGCCATCGCGGCTTACGCGGGAGCGGCCACGGGCGGACTCTGGAAGACCCAGAACTGCTGTGGTCCCGACACGGCGTGGACGCCGCTCTGGGAGGACTTCGACTTCGTGACCCAGGCGGTGGGCGCCATCGAAATCGACCCCAACGATCCGGACACGGTCTACGTGGGGACCGGCGATTTCGACGCCTACGACCAGTTCGGCCAGGGGATCATGAAGACGACCGACGGCGGTCTCACCTGGACCCAGCTGGGCGCCGACGTCTTCACGCCCTTCGCCGCCCTCACGCCGCGCTTCGCCAATCAGAACATCGGCGTCATCAAGGTGGATCCGAACAACAGCGACAACATCCTCGTGGGGACGCGCTTCGACCTCTTCATCAGTCACGACGCCGGGCTCACCTGGACCCGCTGTCCCTTCGGGGCCAATCCGACGGACCCGCTGAACCTGGACCAGCCCATCGGCGCCCTGAACCGCATCAGCGGCATCGTCCTCGACCCCTCCACCGTCCCCACCACGCTTTACGTGGCCGTGGGTTTCACCTCCTCGGCCTACAACGGCAACAACGGGGTGTACAAGGGTACGGTCCCCGATTCGGGCTGCCCGACCCTCACCCTCTCGGCCAACGGATGGCCGGCGGGGACCGGGAACGGAACCAACGCCGCCACGGACCTGGGGCGCATCCGGTTGGCCTCCTCCCGGGGGAACGCCTCGGGGAACTTCGTCCTCTACGCACAGGTCCAGAGCGCCTCCCAGACCAACGCCCTGGGCACCTGGGTCACGACGGACCAGGGCCAGACCTGGCGCATGCTCGCGGGGAGCGCCGACACGAACTACCGGGACTGCTACAACATTCCGCGGGGAGAGGGGCAGGACTGGTACAACCTCTTCCTCCTGACGGATCCCGGCGATGACAAGACCCTGTACATCGGCCGTGTGGACCTCTACAAGGCCTCTGTGGACTCCACCTACACCTCCATGACCCTGACGAACCTGAGCAACGTGTACAGCACGGGCTGCCCGAGCTACGGCTCGCTCCACCCGGACCAGCATGGAGCCGAGTGGGTCTCCGGCACGGGCCCCTCCTCCCTCTTCCTCTTCGGAAGCGACGGGGGCCTCTATGCCGCCGACGGCACGGCGGGCGGTTTCACCGACCTCAACAAGGACGTGGGTACGATCCAGTGGTACGCGGGTCAGACCGGGGCCGACCTGGCGGGCGGGGCGGTCCAGTACTTCTTCGCAGGATCCCAGGACAACGGCACGGCGAGCTGGGACAGCTCCAATCCGGACCTCACCTGGCAGGCCAGGGGGGCCGGCGGAGACGGCTTCTTCACGGCCTTCGACCCCATCGGCGGGACCCTCACGGCGGGGAACTGGCTCTATGAGGTCTACTATGGAGGCATGTACCGCTCCACCGACGGGGCCTCGGGCTACTACACCCGTCTGGCCACCAAGTGGTCGGGCGACCGGAACGGGTGGAGCGCGCCCTTCAAGATGGACGTCTTCCACGGCAACACGACGGCGTGCAAAAACCTCGTCTACGGCTCCCACAGGCCGTACGCCAGCGTGGACGGGGGCGGGGTCTGGACGCGCCTGACGAAGAAGGACCTCACCAAGGGCCAGGGAAGCCTCATCAGCCTGGACATCGCCCTGTCCAATCCCACGGCCGTGGTGGTCGGCTCCGACGACGGAAGAGTGCAGTGGAGTAACACGGCGTTCAAAGGAGCCAACTGCACCCTGGCGGCGGCCAACACCTCCTCCTTTGCCTGCAAGGCCAACAGCAAGTCCAAATGGACCGACCTGACGGGCGGCAACACCGTTCTCCCCAACCGCGCCGTCATGGGGGTGGCCTTCGATCCCACCACGGAGTACAAGGTCTACGCCGCCGTGGGCGGGTTCAACCCCAACACACCCACGACGCCGGGCCACGTCTTCCTCTGCACCAATTCGGGCGGGGCCTGGACCTGGACCGACAAGACGGGCAACCTCCCCGACGTGCCCGCCAACTCCATCGTCATCAACCCCAACAACCCGGTCCAGGCCTTCGTCGGCACCGAGATGGGCTTCTACTTCACCAACGACATCTCCGCCGCTTCCCCCGTCTGGTACCGCTTCCAGGAGGGACTGCCCAACACCGTCATTCAGTACCTCACCGTGGACCGCGGGCCCGCCGGGAGCCCTTACGCCAGCACCACCCTCACGGCCTTCACGTACGGCCGCGGCGCCTACGCCATCCTCCTTCCCGGCCCGGGCGGTTTCCCCCAGCCGCAATAGGTCGGCGACGAGGCCCCTATGGGGCCCACCTTCCATCCAACCCTCGGGGCGGGCTTCGGCCCGCCCCGGTTTCGTTGGGGACCGGAGAAAACCGGCCGGGGGGCCCGGTTCCGGAGGATACAGTCCTTCCGAATCCCTTGGGCCGGGGCACGGCGGCGCAATGCCTCCAAAAAGCGGTAACTAAGTATACGCTTTTCGGTTACCGGCTTGACAAGTTGCGCGATCATAAATAGATTCTTCCATGAATTACCTCCTGCGGGGGTGGGAGTTAGCACGGTGATGTGTACGTAGTATCTAGTTCGACGGTCGGTGTGAGCGGCCGGTCGGGGTTTTCTTCAGGCGCAGGAGGATCGAATGGTCGGATGCTGGGTGGCGCGGCGGGGCGTGCGGTTTCTTCTGGGTCTCGGCATGGCGACACTCCTGCCCCTGGCCGTGGCGGCGCAGGTGGTGAAGGAGGACAAGGACCTCCTGGATTCCCTGTCCTTCGCGAAACCGGAAACATGGGTCACCTCCCAGACGGTTTCCGTGGACGAATACCGGGCCGGGGCATCCCGGGCGGAAATCGAAGCGCTCGCTCCGGTCCTGGGGGACTGGGACCGCTTCTTCACCGACCGCGGCGGCCGCTGGATCATGCTTTTTGACCGGGTAACGGGACGGCCCGCGCATTTGGAGGGCCGGGGAATTCCATGGATCCCGGGCACGGCCAACACCCTGCAGGGGGATGACCTGGGGCTGCCGGCGTTCATGGAAGGGCGGGATGTTCCGGTGGAAGTGGTGGCGGGTCGCGCTCTGGAGTTCCTCGCGGCCTATCCGGACCTCTTCGGGGTGAAGCCCGACGATCTGGCATTGGTGACGGAAGGCTCCGGCCCTGTCCTCGACTACCTCTATTTCTTGAATTTCCAGTGGACCTACCACGGCATCCCCGTCGATCAGGCCCACCTCATCTTCCGTCTGAATCACGGGAACTTGGTGCAGGTGGGGCAGGAGTTCGTGAACCCCGAGGCCATCCGGGGGCTGGACCCCCTTCCGGCCATCACCGCCGAGACCGCCTGGCAGATCCTGTACGGGTTCATCGGCGGGCCTTCGCCGCAAGATCAAGTCCTGGAGCCCGGGCGGCTCTTGATCGTCCCCGTCTCCGCGCCGGAGACTCTCTCGCGGGTCTTGGTCCAGGGGGGACAGGGCCTCCGATACCGCCTTGTCTATGAAATGAGCTTCCGTCGGCCCGGCGTGATGGGCACGTGGCAGGCCAGGGTAGACGCCCACAACGGGGAACTTCTCGAATTCGTGGACGCGAACCGCTACGGGAGCATCCAGGGCGGCGTGTACAAGACCGACCAGCCCGCCACCGAAGTCATCGTGCCGTTCCCTTACGCGGACTACAGCGGGTCCGCCTGGGCCGACATCGTCGGCAGTTTTCCCGGGACGAGCGGAACGAGCACCATGACGGGAAGGACGGGAAGCGCGGGCAACGTGGGCGGCGTGGACATCGTGGACGATTGTGGGTCCATCTCGCTCGCCTCGGACGCTTCGGGGCTCATCAACTTTGGAACCAGCGCCGCGACCGACTGCAGCAGCCCCGGAGGCGGGGCGGGAAACACGAGGGCCTCCCGGACGCAGTATTACAACGTATCCATGATCAAGATCAAAGCCTTCACGTACCTCCCCGGAAATACGTGGCTCCAAGGAAGGATCACCGACCACGTCAACATTTCGGATACATGCAACGCCTATTGGGATGGAACGTCCATCAACTTCTTCCGGTCCGGCGGAGGTTGCTGGAACACCGGCGAACTGCCCGGCGTGTCTCTCCACGAATGGGCCCACGGGCTGGACTCCAACGATGGCTCGCCGGCAGGGGACAACGGCACCGGGGAAACCTACGGCGACTTTTCGGGGGTTCTCCAGACTCACGGATCCTGCGCCGGCGGCGGGTTCTTCTACACGATGAACCGGGGGTGCGGAACGACCACCGTCGGATACAACTGCTCCGGGTACGGCGACTGCTGCCTGAGCTGCTCCGGCATCCGCGAGATCGATTACGCCAAGCACGCCTCCAACACGCCGTACGATCCGACCTTTCTGGACAATTCCAGCGGCTTCAATTGCGACACGAACCCCTCCTACGACGGGCCCTGCGGTTACGAAGGCCACTGCGAGTCCCTGATCTCCTCGCAGGCGATGTGGGATCTCCCCGTGCGGGACCTGACGGCGTGGGGGCTCGATGCGGCCACGGCATGGCAGCTGATGGACCGCCTCTGGTACGCCAGCCGGTCCACGTCCGGTTCGGCCTACGCTTGCCCGTCCCTGACCACTTCCAACGGCTGCGCCACCAGCAACTACTTCACGACCTTCCGGGTGGTGGACGATTGCGACGGAGATCTCAGCAACGGCACACCCCACGCCAGCGCCATCTTCAACGCCTTCAACCGCCACAAGATCGCTTGCACGACGGTGGTCAATACGGACCAGGCCAACTGCTGCCCCGCGTTGGTGGCGCCCGTTCTCTCGGGGGCGGCCGGCAATACGCAGGCTTCCCTCTCGTGGGGGACGGTCGCCAACGCCGCGAAGTACTACGTTTACCGCAACGAGACCGGGTGCGACGCGGGCTACACCAAGGTCGGCACCGTGATGGCCCCGTCCACCTCCTTCACCGACACGCCCCTCGCCAACGGTGTGACTTACTACTACCGCGTGCAGGCGATCGGCTCCAGCGATGCCTGCGTGAGCCCGATGAGCAACTGCGTGACCGTTACGCCCGCTCCCTGCACCACCCCGGGGACGCCGACCATCGGCACCGTCTCGGTTCCGGGCGACAACCAGTTGACCATCCCCTGGAGCGCCGGAACCCCGGCGGGCGCCACCTACAGGGTGTATCGCGCCGTGGGGACGTGCGCCGCGCCGGGGGCCTTCTCCGTCATCGCCTCGGGCCTCACGTCCTCCCCGTACACGGACTCCACGGTGAGCGGGGGCACGACCTACTCCTACAAGGTCTCCGCCGTCGATTCGACGGGCGGATGCGAGTCCCTCCAATCCGCCTGCGCCCAAGCCACCGCCACGGGGGTATGCACCCTTCCTCCCGCCTTCGGGGGTGTCACTTCCGTGACGAACTCCCAGGGCGCCACGTGTACCCTGCAACTCTCCTGGTCCGCCGGGTCCTCGAACTGCGGGGGGGGTGTCACGTACAACGTATACAGGTCGGAGACGAGCGGCTTCACCCCGAATTTCTCCAACCGCCTCTACGCGGGGTGGACCGGGACCTCCTACACCGACTCCGTCGGGCTCTCGAACGGAACGACTTACTACTACGTCGTTCGTGCCTACGATTCGGCGAACGGCCTCGAGGACGGGAACCTCGTGGAGAGGTCGGGGACGCCCACGGGCGGCTCCGCGACGCTCTTCTCGGACACCTTTGAGGGGGGCAATCTCGGATGGACCTTCGCGAAGGGCTCCCCCGCCGCCACGACGGGTGATTTCGTGATCGGAGATCCCGTCGGAACGACCGGGAACCTGGGTGAGCCATCTCAGCCGGAGGACGACCACACCGCCTCCCCCGGCGTGAACTCCCTGTACACGGCGGCGAACCCGGCGGGGGCCGCGGGGACGGACGACGTGGACGGCGGGGAGGTCATCGCAACATCGCCCATTTTCGACGCCTCCGGATATGCCTCGGCGACGCTCTCGCTGTGGCGGTGGTTTCTCAACGAATACACCAACGACGATTCGGGTGACTACTACTATCTTGAGGTGTCCAACAACGGAGGGTCCACGTGGGTCCAGCTCGAATCGTTGCCGGATTCGGTAACCGGCCACAACACATGGACGAACGTCACGTTCCAACTGGAGAACTACGTCGGCTTGACTTCGACCATGCGGATCCGGGTGCGCGCGGCCGACGGGACCGTCGTCGGCGGTCTGATCGAGGCCGCCATCGACGATGTCTTGATTACGGGATACGGCACGTGCACCACCGGCACTTCATGCACGCCGCCCGGCGCGCCGGAGATCACGGGATTCGCCGACGAGTCGGGGTGCGCGCAGAGCGGGATCCGGGTGTCGTACACGGCGGGTTCCGGAGCCACGAGCCACAACCTGCTGCGAGACGGGTCGGTGGCGGTGGCGGGGTATGCCTCCGGCGCGCTGTACAACCCCGGGGACACGTCCTCCCACAGCTACGTGGTCCAGGCGGTGGTGGAGACGTGCACGACGGATTCCGGCGCCCAAAGCTACGCGGATGCGAATGGGACGCCGGGGACGCCCTCGGCGCCCGCGGTGACGGACGCGGACGCCTGCGCCTTGACGGGAGTGAACGTGTCCTGGGGCCCGGTCTCGGGAGCGACGGCCTACGATCTCCTGATCGACGGGGCCACGACGATTTCGGGTGTGACGAGCCCGTATTTCTACGAGCCGGGGAACTCCAATTCGCACACCTATGCGGTGCGGGCCCGGACGGTTTCCTGCACGGGAGCGTGGTCCGGCGCGACGGCGGGGACGGACGTGAACGGCCTCCTGGCGCCGGCGGCGCCGCTGGTGGGGGACGTGAGCGCATGCGCGCTGAGCGGAGTGCAGGTCACCTGGCACGCGGTGGCGGGGGCGACGGCGTACGACCTGCTGGTGGACGGGACGACGACGCTCTCGGGCGTGACGAGTCCCTACGTGTACTCGCCGGGGGATACGGCCTCGCACACGTATGCGGCGCGGGGACGGAGCGCCTCCTGCACGGGGCCCTGGTCGAACGCGACGGCGGGGACGGACGCGAACGGGACGCCGGGGGCGCCGGGGGGGCTCTCGGCCACGGCTACGGCCTACAACAACGTGGACCTGAGCTGGGGCCCCGTGGGCGGGGCGAGCGCGTACCACGTGTACCGAGCCACGGGAACGTGCCCCCAGGGGGCCTACACGAAGCTGACGACGGGCGGGCCCGTGGCCGCCACCACCTACAGCGACGGAACGGCGGGCGGGAGCACGACGTACGCCTACGTGGTGACGGCGGTGTCCGGGGTCTGCGAGTCGGCCTACAGCGCCTGCGCGGAGGCCACGACGCCCGCTGCGCCGTGCATCAATCCGCCGACCTTTTCGGGTTTGACTTCCGTGACGGCGGTGTCGGGGGCCACGTGCTCCCTGCAATTGGCCTGGAGCGCGGCGGCCTCCTCGTGCGGAGGGGGCGTGACCTACAACGTGTACCGGGACACGGCGAGCGGCTTCACGCCGGGGCCGTCGAACCAGATCGAGAGCGGCTTGACGGGTACGACGTGGACGGATGCGAGCGTCCAGAGCGGGACGACGTACTACTACGTGGTGCGGGCGGTGGAGACGGTCAACGGGCTGGAGGACGCGAACGCGACCGAGCGCGGCGCCGCGCCGGGAACGGCGAGTACTTCGATCTTGTATTTCAACGATTTTGAATCCGGCTCGGGGCTGAGCGACTGGACAACAGGGTATTTTAGCGGTACCGGAACGTTGACCGATTGGCGTGGGATACAGTCCTGCTCGCCTTCGAGCAGTGGGACTCACGTATTCCGGTACGGAGCCTCCACCTGCACGGGCTTGACGACTGTGGTTTCACACTTCACCTTTGCACAGCCAAACGGCGCTTCTGGGATTGCTGTGCCCGCGGATGGAACGTCCGCCAGGATGAGTTTCTGGCATCGCTGGAGCTTTGAGAATCGGTATGACGGAGCACTGCTGGCCGTTTCAACAGACGCTTCGAATTACACATTGGTTCCCTCCGCCGCCATCTTGCAGAACACCTATACCAACACAATTCGAACGAACGGCTGTCCTCCTGATTATGCGGCTGGACTGCCTGTTTGGACAGACACACAAAGCACGCTGGTCAATACGGTCCTGGACTTGGATGCTGCTTGCAACGCCATTTCTGGCAATGTCGGGGGGGCGGCCGGAAAAACCGTCTGGATCGCCTTCTGCGTAATAGTCGACTGCAATACGGCATCCCTCGGGTGGTTTATCGACGACGTGGAAGTGAGCGTTACAACCGTTGGCACGTGCACGTCGTGCGCGGCGCCTTCGTCGGTGGGGAGCGTGACGGCCGTGGACGCGAGCGCCTGCGCGAACGACGGCATTGCGGTGAGCTGGCCGGCGGACCCGGGGTCGTGGGGCGACGTGTCGGGGACGAGGACCTACGACGTGCTACGGGACGGGAGCGTCCTTCAGGCGGAGGTGGCCTACGGGACGACGTCGGTGACGGACGCGACGGCTTTGCCGGGCGTGAGCTACACCTACAGCGTGCGGTACAAGAACGCGTGCGGGATGGAGGCCGAGACGGGCGGGTCCGCGGCTTCGGACGAGGACGCCACGCCCGCGCCGGCCATTTCAGGAGCTTCGTCCAACACCTGCCCGGCTTCGACCGTGAATCTCAGCACCGAATCGGGGATGACGGGGTACCAGTGGTACCTGAACGGGAGCCCCGTGGGCACGGACAGCGCGACGCATACGGCCACCGCGTCGGGCACCTACACCGTGTCTTACACGAACGCCTCGGGGTGTGCGGGCACGTCGGGGGGCCACGCGGTGACGATTTCGCCCTGCATGGCGGGGGAGGTGTCGGGAAGCGCGGACCACCCGCTGAAGGCGTACAAGAACGGGAGCGCGACGGACATCGTCTTCGAGGACGTGACGGCGAGCCATTATCAGGTCTACGTGTCCAACAGCCCCAACACGTCGGCGTTCCAGGTGGCGGACCCGCAGTACGGAAAGCGGGACTGCGCGTGGGCGGGATGGACGCCGGACGCGGAGCCGGGAATGCTGAGGATGTCCCTGGTGGATCTGGAAAGCGGGATCACGGGAAGCACGCAGGTGCTGTACTTCCTGGTGACGGCGGACAACGGCTTCGGAACGGAGGGGAGCCTGGGGAACAACTCCTCCGGCACGGCCCGCACGGCAGATGCGTACTGCGACAAGTAGGAGAAGCCCGGCATCGGATTCAAACGGGGCGGGCTCCGGCCCGCCCCACCTGTTTGATCTCGCCAAGAGAGGCGACGAGGAGTCGGAGAGCGAAGCCCCATACCTTGGGGGCTGCTAGAATAAAGCTTTTGACGCGGATTGCTGCAATCTGCTCGAGCCGCCGGCGGCCAGGCGCGTGGGAGGTCGCCCAGAGGGAGGGGGGCGGGTGTTGGGGAAGGCGGGCGGAGGCATGGTGAACCGGGGTGCTCAGTGGGGTGGGAGGATCGGGATCGTGTTCTCCACGTTACCCCTGATGGTCCTATGGGGCACAGGACTGATGCTTGGGTGGACAGCGGCCTCTCAGGCTTCTGAACCTTGCGAGAAGGTGATGCCGCCCGTGGTCGGATCGAACGCCAATGGCCTCGGGGGAGAGGTGATCCCCGAGGGCTCCCCCTCGGGCCTCTTGTCGGTTGCCGTTCAAAGCCAGGACGAAATGGAGGCTGTAGCCGCCGTCTTGCAACTCAAGGATCAGGAAGATCTCTGGCGGGTGGCCCGATGCGCATCGAGCAAAGGGGCGAGGATGGAAGCCATTCGGCGCCTCCACGATCCGGTCTTTCTGGAGGACATTCTTCGGGAGGGCGATTGGTTCCTCAGGGCGGAAGCGATTGACCGGGTCCAGGATCAGGCCCTTTTGGAACAGACGGCCCTTGGAGATCCCGATTGGGTGGTTCGCCGAAACGCCGTGGAAAGGCTCCTTTCGGAGGAGGCGCGCTTTCACGCGGCGGTCTCGGATCCTGAGGTGGAGGTTCGACAGGCGGCCGTCAAAGGCCTTTCAAATCCTTCCTTTCTCCGCCTCGCCGTCCTCCAAGAAGTCGAATCACGGCCCAAAATGCTCGCAATCGCCAGGTTGTCAAACCCCGACCACCTCAAGGTGCTCCTGGACCGCAGCCAAGATCGGGAGACGAAGGCCCTCGCTCTTCGGCGGCTTCGAGAATTGGGCGCCTTGGATCACGTGGTCGCGGACCACCCCGATCCGGAGACTCGACGTCAGGCCGTGGAGCTGCTTCCGACGGAGGAGGTTCTGAAGGTCCTGGTCCGGAAGGATGCGAGCGCCGTCGTTCGAAGGGAAGCCGTCCGCCGGATTGACGACCAGGTTTTCCTCAGTTCCGTGGCCGTCGCGGACGAAGATCCCCTGGTTCGAGCAGCGGCGGCGGAGGGCCTTCGTTCTCAGGAGACACGGGCCCATTTGGCCCGATCCGACGCGGACGGAAGGGTTCGGGCAGCGGCCGTGGGGCAGTTGGATCTGCCGGAGCTTCTCCTGGAAATCGCCTACTCGGACTCCGAACCGGAGGTCCGGGCGCGGGCCGTCTCACGAATCTCCGACGCCAAGTCCCTCGTGGAGGTTTTTCGGAGAGATGCCAGCCCCCGGGTAAGGGCTTCTGCCATCCGGCGCATCCGGGAAGAGGCGGTCCTCGCAACGGCCGCTCGCAACGACCCGTCCCCGGAGGTCCGTTCCGCCGCCCTCCTCCAAGTCTCGGATGACCAGAGTCTCTTTCGGACGGCCGCCTCCACCGATCCGTCTCCGAATGTGCGCGCCATTGCTGCGAGCCGGCTGGTTTCGGAGGAATCTCTTGCGCTGGTACTGTTCCAGGATGCCAGCCCGCACGTCCGGCTGGCGGCCTTGCGGAGAATCAACGACGAGAAGGTCATCGGCCGGGTCTCAGAATCTGACGCGGACTGGGTCGTGCGGCGGGCAGCGGCCGACCGGATCAGGAACCTGGATCGGCTGGGCCGGATCGCCTCGATGGACCCGGATGTGGATGTTCGTGTCGCGGCCATCAGGCGGTTGGACGAGATCGGCGGACTGAGAGGGTGGCTGCACCGGCAGGCTGATCCGGAACGACGCATGGAAGGTGTGCTTGAATGCTCGGACCCGGAGGTCCTTGAGGACACCGCCAGGACTGATGGCGACCCCGCCGTTCGGGCCGCCGCACTCTCCCGAATCGAGGATACGGGCCTCCTCCGAAAGTGGATGGGCGATCCCTCGGGACCGGTCTCTCCCGACGATGCGGCAAGGAGAATCCTGGAACTCCGAAAAGAAGGCGAGTCGGTGTCGAGGCTCGTACCCCTCCAGCGCATGTTGGCCGATCCACTCTTGGAGGAGGTCCTGGGACGATTGGATCTCTCCTACAGAAGCCGCTGGCAGGACGTTAGGTATTCCAGGGATGGGGCCACGCCCTACCCTCCCCCCCGGGCACGCGCCTGGGTGCAGGTCCTGACTCTGCGTGTCTCGGGCCCCGAGGATCGTGTTTTTCTGGACCGCACTCTGTGGGGGCGTAGACCTGGGAAAATGGAGGCCTTCCAGGGCAAGGCGGTTTCTGGAGCGGAGACTATCCGGCGTCAGTATGCGGAAGTGGACGTCCTCGCCTGGGCGGAAGCTCTCCTCGAGACCCTGGACGGTCAGGCGCTTTCCCGTTTGGCCCGGTCGGAAAACAAGTACGTTCGAAGTGCCTCTCGGCTGTTACTGGAGAGTCGAAACCTGTAAAGTGGGGAAGGGGAGGATCCTATGAGGCGCCTGGCAATCTTGACGTTCGTTATACTCTTCGTTTCACCGGTCTTGCCGGGCTGGGCGCAGGAGCGGATTGCAGGGGCAACCCAGGTGGTGGGCCCGGTTTTTCCCACCCTCAGCCCCCGCGTCAGGGACCTTCCGCCCCTGGCTCCGGTCGAAGGTCTGTACGGACTGGAGATGAAGCGGAGAGACGAGCAGGGCTTTCTTGGGCCGGAGGTCGTGGTCCCCCCCGTCGAAGACCGCCTTGTGGAATGGCAGCGCCAGGCTCCCATCCCGGCGCCAAGTGCCTTTGACACACCGATCGTCAACGTGGAGGGGGCGGACTACGGATCCTATCCCCCGGACTGCACGGGGGACGTCGGGCCGGATCACGTCGTTCAAGGCGTGAACGCGGCAAACTCAACGGTATGGGTCTTCGACAAGAACGGAGTATTCGACACTTCTTTTACCATGGAGAGCCTCTCCTCGACCTCCCCCTGCAACAACGGGTACTGCGACCCCATCGTCCTTTACGACCAATTGGCCGACCGGTGGGTCATCAGTGAATTCTCCGGAACGGGAAGTTACTTCTGCGTTTACGTGTCCCAGACCCCGGACCCGACGGGCGCATGGTACGCCTACACCTTCAACGCCGGTTATTCGAGCGTGCCGGATTACCCCAAGTACGGTGTCTGGCCTCTGGACGAGGATGGGGACGGGGCTTTCGACGACGGAGCTTACCTTGTGGGCGTAAACGCGGGCACGTCCACGACGCGCGACGTTTTTGCGATGGAACGCTCCAAGATGCTGACCGGCCAACCGGCGACGATGCAGAAGTTCTCGCTTCCGGACCTTGCGGGGTGGGGCTTCCAGCTTTTCCTTCCCGCTGGCCACGAGGGGCCTAATCCCCCGCCTTCCGGGGCCAGGGGCCTCTTCTTGCGCCCCGTGGACACCGAGATCCACGGAGGTACGTGCGCGGGATGCGACCTGATGGAAATGCGCGAGGTCTTCGTGGACTGGGCCACACCGGCCAATTCCTTCGTCACTCAATTACCCAGCATCCAGATGACGGACTGGGATCACACCCTTTGCGGAACGTCGGGAAACTGGGACTGTATGCCCCAGCCGGGAACCACGCAGGCCATCGACCCCATTCGGGAGCCGCTCCACTTCCCTCTCCAATACAGAAACTTCGGCTCGCACGAAACGCTGGTTGGAGCCTTTGCGGTGGACGTGGACGGGACGGATCACGCGGCGGTGAGGTGGTTCGAGCTCCGGAAGGAGGGATCCTCCTGGTACCTGTATCAGGAAGGGACCCTCGGAGGCGAACCGGGGGTGCATCGGTCCGTCGCGAGCGCCGCCATGGATGGCAGTGGGAACATCGCCGTGGGTTACACCCGAACGGGAAGCAGCACCCCTTATTACCCGTCTCTCTATTATGCGGGTCGGCTCAGCACGGACCCCCTGGGAACCATGCCCTACTACGAACACCGGATCATCGACGGGGTCTCCTCCCAGACGACGTACGATAGATGGGGTGACTACGCGGGCATAGGCGTTGATCCCGTGGATGAGTGCACGTTTTGGTTCTTTTCCGAGTACATGGAGTCCGGGAGCAGCGCCACGCGGGTGGCCTCCTTTCGCTTCGACGAGTGCGGATGCGAGGACCCGGGAGCGCCCTCATCGCTCCAGGCCATCGCCAACGGAGACAACCGAATCGACCTGTCCTGGGCGGGAGGTTCCCCAGCGGCCGCCACGTACAGCCTGTATCGGGCACAGGGCTCCACCTGCTCGCCCGCGCCGCTGGCCTGGACCCTGTTGGCCGAAGGGCTCACGTCAACCTCCTACACGGACACTGAGGTTTCGGGAGGAACCTCGTACGCTTATCACGTGGTGGGTGTGGACGCGACGGGCCGTTGCCAGTCGGCCCAGAGTTCTTGCGCTTCGGAAACGGCCGAGGGGGTATGCACCCTAGCCCCCATGTTTGCAGGCCTGTCCGCCGTTACCTCCGGCTCGGCGTCTCCCTGTTCCCTGGATCTCCAATGGAGCGCGGCGTCCGCCCAGTGCGGTGGGGAGGTGACCTTCAACATCTACCGATCCACCGACTCGGGCTTCATTCCGGGGACTGGGAGCATGATTGCGACAGGGGTCCTGGGGACGTCTTTTCATGATGCCATGGGCCTCGTAAGCGGGACGACCTACTACTACGTCGTGAGGGCCGTAGATGACGCCAATGGGGTCGAGGATTCGAATCTCGTTCGGCGTTCCGCGGTTCCCGTGGGGAGCATCGGAGACTCCACCTGGCAGGCGGGGGCGGAGGTGGGCGATCCGGCCATGACTCTCACCGGAACCTGGCACACCACCGCGGCGCGGGTCCACGGAGGTGCCAGCGCGTACCACTCTGGGTACGCGGACAGCTCTTGCGGCGCGCTCCGGACCCCTCCCCTGACCCTCACGGCGGGTCAGCTTTCCCGCATGACGTATTGGACGGCCTATGAGATCGAAAGCCGTTACGACGGCGGCGTTGTGGAGGTGTCCAGCGACGGAGGCTCCAGTTGGACCCAACTGACGCCGGCGCCGGCCTATCCAGACACCTTTCGGAACACGAGCGACGCCTGCGGATACGACAACAATCTACCCTGCTATACGGGCACGAACCTCACCTGGACGCAGTACAGCGTGACGCTCTCGGCCTACAACGGCCAGACAATCCTCGTGCGATGGAATTTCTCGACGGATGGATCCCTGACCTACGAGGGCTGGTACGTGGACGAAATCGTCGTGTCGCACGTGCAGACAAACACCCCCTGCTCCACATCCGGGAGCACCACGTCGGTCAAGCCCGTCCCCGACGGGAGGTGGGTCACGGGGACACCGATGATGGCCGCCAAGACGTCTCAGGACGGGAGGACGGTGGACCTTACTTGGGACGTCTCCACCTGCGTAAGCCCCGCCTACAACGTCTACTGGGGAACGGAAGGAGGCCTTTCCTCTTACTCCCTTTCGGGAAGCTCCTGCGGCATGGGACCGACGGGAAGCTACAGCTGGTCAGCCCCGGCCATCCCGGAGGGGGAGGACTTCGTCTGGTGGGTCCTCGTCGGTTCGGACGCCTCCGTGATGGAAAGCTCATGGGGCAGGGACTCGGCCGGGAACGAGCGCCACCCTGCCGCCTCCAATCAGTGCGGCTTCACCGCTAAGAGCACGGTGAGCACCTGCCCGTAGGGCTCTGGTCGGTCCAACACCGGAGAAAAGGGGCGGGCCTTGGCCCGCCTCTTTCTTCTTCGCGTCCACACCCCCGTTGGGAGCGATCCCCAGCCAGAGAATCCCCCGTGACGTTCAGGGGCCCTTCCGCAAATAGTCTGCAAGTGGGAGGGCGTCATGGGGAACGTGCGTCCGAAGGAGCGTGGCCGGTCCTTTTTCCGTGAATCCTTGTCCTGGAAGAACTTTGCGCTCGCGGCGGCGGCCGCGGGCGCCCTGTCGGCCTCGGTGGCGGTCTGGGCCGTGAAGGCCTACCCCAAGCCCCACGTGAGGTTCCAGCCCGACGGGACGCCGGTGGTGGTCCGGATGGTGGGGGACGAGCGCCTCTGCTTCTTCGAATCCGAGGACGGCTTTACCCTGGTCCGGGACGGGGAGGGTTTCTGGGTGTACGCCGATCCGGCGACGGGGGGCCTTGAGGCCCTGTCTCCCTCGCGGCTGCGGGCGGGGCGGGACGCGGTTCCCGAGGGATGGCCCCGGCACATCCGTCCCCGCATGGACCCATCGGACCTGAAGATCCCCCTGCGCCCGGAAAACGACGGGTCGGTGAAGCGGCGGTTCCTGGAATGCGGCTTCGGAACGCGGGCGGACCGGTTGCCCCCGGCCCCCGGCGAGGAGCCCCTGGCCGTAAACCCGACGCCCCTGAGCCTCCCTGTCCTCGTGATCCTCGTGGACTTCGCCGACACGGCGAGCCGCCACACCACGGGGCCGAATACGCCCATCGCGGGCGAGCCCGGCTACGAGCCCATCCCGGGCCGCCCCAACGATGCCTCCGCCTGGCAGGACCTCTTCGGGGACCCGGCCATCCCCGGCGGCCTCAACCACTACTACGACGAGGTCTCCTACGGACAGTTCCAGTGGGACGTGACGGTGGCCCAAAACGGGGCCGGCTCGGGCACCGTGGTCAACGACGGCTGGTACATCAACCCCCAGACCATGGCCTACTGGGGGGAGGACAAGTACAAGATGGGGTTTTGCAGCAGCGACAGCGTGAACAACATCAAGGATCTCATCGAATGGGCCATCAAGGCCGCCGAGCCCGACGTGGATTACGCGCGGTACGACACGAACGGCGACGGCACGATCTCCGACGCCGAACTCATGATCTTCGTCATCCACGCGAGGGAAGGCCAGGAGCACTACGGAGAATCTTGCGACGGGGTGACCGATCCCCTGAATCACATCTGGTCTCACCAGTGGAACATCGACACGGCCGTCACCGTGGACGGGAAGTCTGTCCCTCGGGGGCATACGTATTCCATCAATCCCGAATTCGAGCCGGCCCTCAACCGCGGCGTGAGCCCGCCCGCCGTCACGGACAAGTGGTTCGGCGTGGGGGTCTACGCCCACGAGGGCTTCCACACCCTCGGCGGCCCCGACCTCTACGACTACGACTACGACGCCACCGTGGCGGGCGAGTGGGACCTCATGGACAACGGCTCTTACAACGGGGTCAAATCGGGCACGAACCCCTCTCACATGGGGACGCCCCTCAAGTTCGACATCGAACTGCAGAACGCCTCGGACAGCTACGGGTGGATCTTCACCGCAGACGTGACGGACCTGTACTCCGGCGGAAGCCATCATCCAGGGGCCTACCGCATCGACGCCCTCTCGGGAGCGGCCCAGGACAACGTCATGCACCGGGCCGTCTGCCCCAACGACTCCAGCGAGTGGTTCGTCTTTGAGAACCGCGCGCCCGTGGGCTACTACGAGCCCTACCTGCCCGAGTTCGGCCTTCTCGTCTGGCACCGGGATGTGAACGGGTTCCGCGACGACCCGCCGTATGCCGCCAACGTGGAGCGCAAGGGGTGGAACACGACCACCGCCGACGGCCTCAACTCGAGCACGGCGGGGGCCGCCTTCTCCTACGAGGACGGGGCTTCCGAATTCACCTCCACGACGGATCCCAACAACGCCCTCAACAACGAGACCACCTCGGGCCTGATGGACGTGCGCTGCATCGGGGCCGAGACCTCGAGCATCGGGTACGTCTACGGGTCCGTGTCGGGGCCCCACGTGGATTACGCCGGAAGCACGGTCCTGGACCTCTCGGGCGACGGCGACGGGTACATCGACAACGGGGAGACCGTCACCCTCACCGTGAGCGCCCTCAACTCCTCCTGCGCGGGCCAGACCGCCACGGCCGTCTATCTCTCCTTGGGGGTGGCCGCCGACAGCGACATCCCGGCCTCCGCCGTGACCCTCGCCAATCCCACCGTCTTTCTCGGGGACATCGCCTCGGGGGCCACGGCCCAGCGCAGTTTCCTGGTGACGCTGGCCTGCGATCCGGCGGGGTACGCGGACCGGAGCATCACCTTCTCGTACACGCTCACGGGCGGCAACATCTCCCCCGTTTCGGGGACCTTCGCCAAGGCCACCGACAAGGACCTCCTCTTCTCCGACGACGCCGAGGCTTACCCCAACGGCTGGGCGGGGACCACGGCCCGGAGCGTGAGCGCCTGCACCACGGCCCTCGGCCACGGGGACTGGATCTGGTCCACCGATCGCGCCCACAGCGCCACCCACAGCTACCACACGCCCGAGGCCTCCCCCGACGTCTGCTACACGAACCCCGAGGAATCCTGGATCAGTCCCAATATCGCCGTCCCCTCGGGCACCGTCCTCAAAGAACTGCGCTTTTGGCACGCGGCCGCCATTCCCTGTCCGGGCTACAGCCGCGCCCGGGTGTGGATCTCCACCGACGGGGGGACGACCTGGGTCCGGAACGAATCCTTCTACCTCGACGCGGGAGACCTGACCTGGGGCGAACTGGCCGTGCCCCTGAGCGCCTACGCCGGGGCCACCCAGTTCCGGTTCAAGTTCGTGGTGTACACCTACACGTGCTGGTCGGGCTGCACGGGGACCGAGGGCTGGTACGTGGACGACATCCGGATCCTCATCAACGAAAAGGACGGATGCGCCTGCACGAACCCCTCGTCCGTTACGGTCGCTCCCGAGGGCCCCCTTTCGCCCTGCCTGGGGGTTCCGGTGACCCTCACCGCCTCCGCCACGGGAGGCACGGCTCCCCTTTCCTACCAGTGGATCGAAGACGGTGTCCCCGTCTCCGGGGCCACCGGCTCCACGTACAGCCCGGTCTTCTCCTCGGCGGCCGCCCACTCCTACACCTGCCGGGTCACCGGGTACGGCTGCTCGGGCTACACGGAGGACGCCTCCGCCACGTCCGTCACCTGGTCCCTCTGCCCGCCCCCCGCCGAGGTCTCCGACGACGCCTCCCACCACCTCAAAGCCGCCAAGGACGGGAGCCTCGTGGATCTCGAGTTCGAGGACGTGGGGGCCTACCACTACCAGCTCTACGTGTCCTCCTCGCCGGTGACCACCGCCTTCCAGGTGACCGACGCCTCCGTCGGCAAGAAGGAATGCCTCTGGTCCTCCTGGACGGATGCGGGAGAACTCCTCCAGGTGGGCGATGTGGACCTGGAGGCGGGCCTCACCTCCACGCCATCGGTTTTGTATTTCCTCGTCACGGCCGACAACGGGACGGGCGCCGAGGGCTCCCTGGGAACCACGTCGGAAGGCGTGGCCCGCGCCGCCGATTCCTACTGCGACGGCATGCCGTAAGAAGTTGCGGAGGCGGAACGAGGCGGGCCTCGGTTCGCGGAAATCGGGAAGCAAGGGCGGCCTTTCGGGGCCGCCCTTTCGGCTTTGCCGCATCGGTCTTCATGGGGGGGACAGGCGTGCGGGGGCGTCCCTCCTGCCCGGACAGGATGCTGAGAACGGAGTAACCTCTATTGTTTCAAGAACTTGACATCTTCGCCAGGAGGCACCAGAATCCTATACGGAGCTGTCGGGTTACGAGGGGCGGGGGCCTCTGGGTGGGATTCTCGTTCCGCATAGCGTGTGGGCCCTCTCTGGCTGAACCTGCAGCCTCGCGGGGAGGGGACTCATGCGCGCCACCATCAGACGGTCCTGCCTTACAGTCGTTGCGCTTCTCGCCGGGTTCGCCGTGGTTTCGATCGCCACGTGGAGCCAGAGGGCCAAGGAGCCGCTCCATCCCTTCGACCATTTGACCACCGTCCGGCCCGAGCTTCGGGTGGTGGAAATCCAGGCGGATGCGGATCTCCTGGAGGGCGCCGCCGCCCAGGCGGAGGGGTTGCGAGCCCTGCGCGCGGAGGCGGGGGGCCAGTGGCGCGCGTGGATGGACCTGCGTCGCGGCGTTCCCTCTCTCTTGGAAGGCGGGGCCATACCCTTCATTCCGGGGCCGGCGAACGATCTGGACCCGGCGGAATGGGGCATGGCCTGCCCCGACCCCGAGTGCCTGCCCGCCGGCACCGTCGAGTCCCTGGCCCTCGAATTCCTCTGGCGCCACCGGGATCTCTTCCAGGTCGATCCGTCCCAGTTCGTGCCGATCCGGGACGGCCTGGGGGCGGCGGGCCACATGGCCTACGCCAACTTCCAGCAGGTCGTCGCGGGCGTGCCGGTGGAGGGGGCGGTCATCCGTTTCCGGATCAACAACGGAAACCTGATCCAGGTGGTCACCGAGAAGGTGGCCGCCGTCCGGACGGACCCGCGGCCCGCCCTCAGCCTGGAGACCGCCTGGCAGATTCTGGCCGGGTACCTCCAGGATTTCCCGAGAGAAAAGGACGAAATTCTCGACACGGGCTCCCTGCTCCTGATCCCCGTCCTGCCTCGGGGAGCCGATCCAAACCGCTACGAGGGAGAGGTGGGAGCGGGCCTCGACCACGTCCTTTGCTACCGGCTCTCGTTCCGGCGCCCCGGTGTGGTGGGCATGTGGGAAGCTCTCGTGGACGCCCATTCGGGGGAGATCGTCCGCTTTGTCGATGCCAACCGCTACGGCCGGGTCCACGGCGTGGTCTATCCGGGCGACAACCACAACAACCCCTCCGACCGGCCCTTTCCCTTCGTCCGGACCAATTTGCCGGCACCCAACGATTACGCGGACGTGGGCGGGCTCTTCCCGGGCGATTCGGCCACCGTGGATCTCACCCAGGGGAAATACACCTGGATCAACGACTCGTGCGGGTCCACGAGCCTGTCGACCACGACGGGCGACGCGGACTACGGCCAGAGCGTGGGCACGGACTGCGGAGTGCCCAGCCCCAATCCCGGAGGTCCCGGCAACACGTGGTCGGCCAAGATCCAGTACTACCACCTCACCAACATCAATATCAAAGCCAGGACCTACATGCCGGGAAACACCTGGCTGAACTCGAGCCACATGAACGTGAACGTGAATCAGAACGCCTGGTGCAACGCAACCTCCGGGGGCGGAACGCTGAATTTCTACAAGGCCGCCGCGGGGTGCTGGAACCTGGGAGAGATCCCCGGGGTGTCGCTCCACGAGTGGGGCCACAGCATGGACGACTACGACGGTTCGGGGGGAGACAGCCCGCCCGTGGAGACGCGCGCCGACTGGACCGCGACCCTGCAGCTCCACGATTCCTGCACCGGCCGCGGCGCTTTCACGAGCGGGAACTGCGACGGCTACGGGGACGCCTGCACGGGTTGTTCGGGGATCCGGGACGCGGACTACATGATGCACGCCTCCCAGACGCCGTGGACCCCGCAAAATCAGGGGTCCGGCGGCGTTTGGAACTGCGGCGGGTCGGGCTCCTACAACGGGCCTTGCGGATGGGAGGACCACTGCGAATCGGGCCTCTCCACCCAGGCCCTGTGGGACTTCGTGAACCGGGATCTGCCGGCCCTGTGCGGCCTGGACCTTCCCACGGCCTGGCAGCTCGCGGACCGCCTCTTCTATTCGAGCATGCCCACTCTGGGCAACATGTACACCTGCACGCCCCCGACCTCCAACGGCTGCAACGGGGGGAGCCTGTATTCGACCATGAGGGCCTTCGACGACGACGGGGACGGGACGGCCAACGGGACGCCCCACGCGGCGGCGATCTACTCCAGCCTCGCCCGCCACGGAATCGCCTGCGGGTCCGCGGGCGACGCCACCAACCAGAACCAGACCTCCTGTCCTTCCCTGACCGTTCCCACGGCTTCGGTGGCCGCGGGGAGCGATTCGGCGCTCCTGACCTGGACCTCCGGCGGGCCGAACGCGACGCGCTATTTCATCTACCGGAACGAGATGAACTGCGACGCGGGGTTCACCAAGGTGGCCACGGTGAACGCCCCCTCCCTCGCCTACACGGACACGACCGTTGTCAACGGGATCACCTACTTCTACCGCGTGCAGGCCGCGACCGCAAGCGATTCCTGCGTGAGCGCCATGAGCGCCTGCGCGACGGTGACCCCCATGCCCTGCGCGGGATCCGTGTCCCTGTCCAAGGCGGTCGTCCGGTGCACGGACTCCGTGGGGGTGACCGTAGTGGATTCGAACGTCCCCGGCTCGCCCGCCACCCTTGCGGTGGAAGCCTGGTCCACCGCCGACGGAAGCCACAAGAGCTTCACCCTGTCCAATACTCCACCGGGGTCGGCTGTCTACACGGGCACCGTCGCCACCACGGATTCGTCCACACCCGGTCCCTCCGAGGTCCGCATGACCGACGGAGCCACCCTGACCGTGCGCTACGTGGACGCGGACTACTGCGGGACCCCGAACGTCGACGTGGACGGAACGGCCTCCGGGGACTGCCGGGCCCCGGTCATCTCCGACGTCTCGGCTTCCGTGAGCGGCCAAAACGTGACCGTCACATGGACCACGGACGAGCCCGCCGACTCGCGCGTGCGGTACGGCACATCCGTCCCGCCTTCCTCCACGGGGTCCGACGCGGCGTACGGGACGGCTCACTCGGTGACGCTGAGCGCCCTGGAAGCCTGCCGGGGCTACTACTACGCCGTGGATTCGGCGGACCCCGCCGGCAACTCCTCTTCCGACGACAACGGGGGCGCCTACTACGCCTTTACGACGGGCGTCACGAGCGCGCCCACCTACACGCGCACCGAGACCCCGGGGCTGGCCATTCCCGACGCGAACCCGGCAGGGGTGACCTCGGTCCTGTCCGTGCCCGACGACAAGGTCATCGTGGACGTGAACGTGACCATCCACTCCATCACCCACACCTACGACGGCGATCTGGACATCTATCTCGTGAGCCCCCAGGGCACCCAGGTCGAACTCTCCACCGACAACGGCGGCTCGGGCGAGAACTTCACGGAGACGGTCCTGGACGACGAGGCCTCCTCGTCCATCACGGGGGGGACGGCTCCCTTCACAGGCACCTTCCGTCCCGAGGGCTCCCTGTCGGCCTTCGACGGCCAGGTGGCGGCGGGGAACTGGGGCCTGAAGGTCGTGGACGACGCAGGTTCGGACACGGGAACCATCGATTCCTGGAGCCTGAGCTTCACCTTCCCCGCCCAGTCCTGTGGGGCCGAACTGGCCTACGCCTCCCACCTCCTGACGGACGCCTGCACCGGCTCGGGGGGAGGAGGCGGAGACGGCGTCTGGGACGCGGGGGAGGAGGCCATCCTTGCCGTGACGGCGGAAAACGTGGGAACCTCCGGCGCCACGGCGGTCCTGGGGAGCCTCTCCACCTCGACGCCGGGCATCCTCGTGCTGGTCGATTCGGCATCCTATTCCGACATTCCCTCCGGGGAGGAGCGCGCCTCCGATCCGCCCCACTTCCGGGTCTTCGCGGACCCCTCGGTCTCCTGCGGTACGTCGGCGACTTTCTCCCTGCACCTGGTCTCGAACCAGGGCGCCTGGGACGACACCTTCTCCGTGATGCTGGGCCAGCCCGTACCAGGGTCCGGAACGGCGCTGGACGAGGACTTCGGGTCGGGGATCCCCGGGACGTGGACGGTGGTGGACGGCGGATCTGGAGGGGGCGCGGCCTCCACGTGGACGACGTCGAACCCCGGGGGGAGAAACGCCACGGCGCCCATCACGGATCCCTTCGCCATCGTGGACAGCGACGAGGCGGGCTGGGGGGTGACACAAGACGAGCAGTTGATCACGCCGGTGCTGGACCTATCGGCGGCCACGACGGTGACGCTGGAGTTTGACCACTACTTCTACCGGTACGAGAGCGAGGTGTGCGACGTGGACGTCCGGTCGAGCCGGACGTCGGGGGCCTGGCAGAACGTGGGCCGGTGGACGGGGGCGAGCACGGCGAATCCGGAGCACGAGACCCTGGACCTGACGAGCCGCGCGGCGGGGGCCTCCGACGCGCAGGTGCGGTTCCGGTACTACAACGGGAGCTACGAGTGGTACTGGATGGTGGACAACGTTCGGGTCACCTACACCGCTCCCGGAGGGTGCGCCATGAGCGCCTGCGTGCCCGCCGCGGCCCCCGGCGAAACCGCGGGCACTCCGGCCACCCACATGAAGTGGACCGACGATTCGACCCTGGAATGGGGCTCCAACACAGAAGCCTATCACTACCACCTCTACCGAGGCGTCCTCGCGGACCTCTCGGCCCTGCTCGACGGCGGCCTGGATTCCTGCAAACGCCTGGACAACCTCGGATTGCCAGAAGCCACGGGTCTTTCAGACGATCCCGCGGCGGCCCCGGGAGGAGTCCTCTGGTACCTCGTCACCGGCTGGAATCCCGGGGGGGACGGTCACCCCGGAAGCGCATCCGCCGGCCCGCGCCACATCGATCCCACGGGCGCCTGCCCGTAGGGGGTGGGAGGGCATCCAGGATAGGAGGGGCGAGGACATGAAGTGGCCGGCCCTGGCATTGGGCTTGATTCTGTGGGCACCGCCGGGGACGGCCGCCGCGGAGATCCTCCGCATCGAACGGCGCACCGTGGAGGACCGCGCCCTCCTGCTCTCCGCGGGAGTCCAACTGGTTTACGAGTACGAGTCGGGCTTTCTGGCCCTGGCGGACGGAGCGGGCCCGGAGGACACCCTCCGCCGTCTCGGATACGATGCCGAAATCCTGGATCACCGGGAAGAGGGCGCCACCTACGCGGTGGCGGGGTTGAGGGATGGATGGTCGCCCGATTTCCAGAGAGCGTGCGGCGAAGTCCTCCGGTTCGAAGAGAATCTCGCGTTCCTCCGCTTCGAGGGGGATGTCCCCGAGGAATGCGTCCAGTCTCCCCGCTGGTTCTTCCAGATCCTGGATTTTCGCCCGCTTGCGCTTCCAGATCCGCCTCCGCCGGAGTACGCAGAAAGGCAGAGACGGGGAGAGCCGCTGGCCGTCACGCCCAAGCCTCTCGTCCAGTCCCTCGTGGACTCCCTGGACCCTTCCACCCTTTCGGGCGCATGGGACGCGGTCATCGGCGGCCGGTTCCCGAATACCTACACCACCCGGCACTCCCTGAGTTCCGGGTGCCAGACCGCGGTCCAGGGCGTCTTCGACGAGTTCGCCGAATGGGGCCTGAGCCCGTCGCTCCAGGATTACCGCGCGGGCTACGCGCCGAACGTCATCGGGACCCTTACCGGGAGGACGAATCCGGAACGCGTCTACATCGTGATCGGCCACCTGGATGACATGCCCTCCTCGGGGGCCGCCCCCGGGGCGGACGACAACGCCAGCGGTGCGGCCGTCGTCACCGCCGCGGCCCGGGCCATGGCGCCCTACGCCTTCGCCAATACCGTCAAGTTCATCGCCTGCACGGGGGAGGAGCAGGGCCTGTACGGGAGCGCGGCGTACGCCGACGACGCCCAGGCCCGCGGAGAGCAAATCCAGGCGGTCCTCAACGCGGACATGATCGGCTGGCAGGGGGATGGCTCTCCCGCGGCGGAAAACCTGGACCTCAATTACAACGCGTCTTCCCAGTGGCTCGGACTCCTGTTTGCGGACTGCGCTTCGGCGTATGCCACCGGCTGTCCGGTGGATGCCTTCTCCTGCGCGAGCCTGACGGCCAGCGACCACTATCCCTTCTGGCAGAAAGGGTGGTCGGCCGTCTGCGGGATCACGGACAACGAGGGATACTGCAGCCACGCCGGCCACTATCCCTACTACCACACGTCCAACGACACCCGGGCGAACTGCGGATCGCCCGGCTTCTTCTACTCGGCCGTGAAGGCCTACGTGGCCACCCTGGCCCACCTGGCGGACCCCCTGTGCGGACCGCCCGCCGTTCCCACCGGCGTTTCGGCGACGCCGGCCGGAGAGAACCGCGTCGAGGTGGCCTGGACCCCTGGGGGAGGTGGCCTGACCTACCGGGTCCTCCGGACGAGGGGGGGGTGCGCATCCGGGGAGGAGGCCCTGGTTCTCGGCGAAACGGCCTCCGCGGCCTTAACGGACGAAGGGGCCTCGGGAGGCGTCCCCTACGCCTACCGGATCCAGGCCCTGGACGCCACCGGCCACTGCCTTTCGGCCCCGAGCGACTGCGCCGAAGCGGTGACCACGGGGCCCTGCACCGAGCCCCCCTCCTTTTCGGGCCTGTCCTCCGTGGTGAACCCTGGAGAGGCGACCTGCTCCCTGGACCTGTCTTGGGAAGCGGCCGCCTCGTATTGCGGAAGTTCGGTGACCTACAACGTGTACCGGTCCACCTCCGCGGGATTCGTCCCCGATGCCTCGACCCGCATCGCCAGGGGGATCGTGGCGACGGCCTTCCGGGACGCGGCGGGCCTGGCCCTTGGGACAACGTACCATTACGTGGTTCGGGCCGTGGACGGCGGGACCGGTCAGGAGGACGGGAACCTCCTCGTCCGTTCCGGCACCCCCACCGGCAGCCACTCGAGTTTCACGGCGCTGGACGAGGACTTCGGGTCGGGGATCCCCGGGACGTGGACGGTGGTGGACGGCGGATCGGGAGGGGGCGCGGCCTCCACGTGGACGACGTCGAACCCCGGGGGGAGAAACGCCACGGCGCCCATCACGGATCCCTTCGCCATCGTGGACAGCGACGAGGCGGGAACGGGGGCGACACAAGACGAGCAGTTGATCACGCCGGTGCTGGACCTATCGGCGGCCACGTCGGTGACGCTGGAGTTCGACCACTACTTCTACCGGTACGAGAGCGAGGTGTGCGACGTGGACGTCCGGTCGAGCCGGACGTCGGGGGCCTGGCAGAACGTGGGCCGGTGGACGGGGGCGAGCACGGCGAATCCGGAGCACGAGACGCTCGACCTGACGAGCCGCGCGGCGGGGGCCTCCGACGCCCAGGTGCGCTTCCGGTACTACAACGGGAGCTACGAGTGGTACTGGATGGTGGACAACGTGCGCGTCGAGGCGGAGAGCGTGGAGCCGTGCGCCGCCGCGGGGGGGACTGCCGCGGTCAAGCCGGTGCCCGACGGCCGGTGGGTGACCGGAACGGCGGCGAGGGCCTCAAAAGCCAATGGGGACGGAAGCCAGGTGGACATCGCGTGGGACGTCTTCACCTGCGCGAGCCCGGACTACAACCTTTACTGGGGCGTGGCCAGCGGTCTGTCGGCCTGTGCGCTTTCGGGCGCCGTCTGCGGGATGGGGCCCTCGGGGACCTATGCGTGGACCTCTCCCTCCGTGCCCGTGGGGGAGGCCTTCATCTGGTGGGTCCTCGTGGGAACCGACGGGGAGGCCATGGAAAGTCACTGGGGAAGGGACTCGGCGGGGAGTGAGCGCCACCCCGCCGCCTCCAACCAGTGCGGCTTCACCGCCAAGAGCACCGCAACCGCCTGTCCGTGAGGCGCCTGGGCGTCCGGCCGGCACGGAGCCTGCTCTGGTCGCGTGCAAGTCCGTGAGCCCACGCACATTTCACGCGAGCCCGCCGAGCCCGAGGTCCCTTCGAGTAGCCCTCCGCCCCGTCCGGGGCTATCTTGTTCCCGTGCAGCACCTTCGAGTCGCCCCGGCGGGGCGGGGGAGGGGTGTCCATGGGTAGGGCAAAAAGACGGGGAACCCGGGCGGGGCTTTTCTCGGTCGCGGTGTGGATTG
This sequence comes from Acidobacteriota bacterium, assembly GCA_040752915.1. NCBI lineage: Bacteria > Pseudomonadati > Acidobacteriota > Acidobacteriota bacterium. The sequence continues at coordinate 26,357 of JBFMHB010000002.1, read as the reverse complement.
CGGCCCTTTCGTCCGCCTTGTGGGCGGGGCCGGTCATCACGGACGTGCAGGTCAGCGAAATCACGGATACCACGGCCACGGTGACCTGGACGACCAACGAGGCCGCCGACAGCCGCGTGGATTTCGGTCCCACCCGCGCCCTGGGCTCTTATGTGGAAGTAGAGGAAGCGGGCACGTCCCATTCCATCACGCTCACGGATTTGCCCTGCGACACGTACCTCTTCTCGGTCACTTCCAGCAACCAGGATGGAACCACCACGGAAGACGACGGGGGGCAGTACCACCTGTTCACGCTGGACTGCGCCCGGCTGGAGGTCGCTTCCCATTGGTGGATGGACTCCTGCGATTCAAGTCCCGGAGACGGGTTGGCCGGCCCGGGGGAGACCCTTGATCTGACCTTGAGGATCCTCAACCGGGGGGGAACGGATGCCACCGCCGCTCAGGTCGCGGTGTCCACCTCCACGTCCGGGGTGACCGTCACCCCCTCCTCCGTTTCGCTCGACACGGTGGAGGCCTACGATACCACCCTGTTTTTCCAGCCGGAGGACGCTTCGTTCACCGTCGACATCGGCCGAGACGTTCCCTGCGGCGCGCGCATGTCCTTCACGGTGACGATGACTTGCGAACAGGGGTCCTGGCAGGAGACCTTCGTCATTCCGGTGGGGTCCCCGGCTGCGTACCTGCTCGAGGAGGACTTCTCCGAAGACGATCCCCCGACGGGCTGGAGCCTCGAGGACGGTGGAGACGCGGGCCAGACCTGGACCACCGCCAATCCGGCCGAGCGTCCCCTCCCCGAGGGCATGAGCGGGTACGTGGAGATTCTGGACTCGGACCACTACGGGGAGGGGGGAATCCAGGAAGACAGCCTGGTCTCGCCGTCCCTGGATTGCACGGACGCCGTTTCCGTGGACCTGACCTTCCGTTCTTTTCTCTGGGCGTTCCAAACGGGCCACGAGGAGTCGGCGTTCGTGGACGTGAGCACCGACGGGGGAACCACGTGGCAGACGGTGGAGACCTGGCGCGTGAGCGTGGGGAATCCTCCCGCCGGGGGGTTCCCGCCGGAAGCCGATCCCGGCGAGTCCGTTCCCGTGGTCCTGGACCTCAGCGACCTGGCCGCGGGCCACTCCGACGTCCGCGTTCGCTTCCGGTACCTGGGCCACTACGGGTATTACTGGATGGTGGACGACGTTAAGGTGGCGGCCTGGGAGAGCGGAGGATCCTGCTCCGCGACGCCTTGTTGCGACGTGCCCTCCGGATTGTCCGCCCCGTCCGTCACGGACGAGAACGGGATCTGCGCCGACGACGGCGCCCGGATCACCTGGGCGGCCGCTCCCACGGCCTGGGGGGACGAGGGCCTTTCCAGCCCCGATCGGGGCTATCGCGTCTTCCGCGGCGCCACCGACGCCTCGGGCTACATCGCCTACGGCGCCACCTCCTGGGTGGACACGGGCGGCACGAACAACACGGCCTACGATTATTCGGTGAAGTACATCAACACCTGCGGCGAGGAGGCGTCCACGTCCACGGTGTCGGGCACCGACGCCTACCAGCCCGCCACCCCCACGATCACGGGGGACTCCACCAACACCTGCCCGGCCACCACGGTGGCTCTGAGCACGGAAAGCGGGATGTCCTCGTACCAGTGGAGAAAAAACGGGAACCCCGTGGGGACGAACAGCGCCGCCTACACGGCCACGGAGAGCGGAACCTACACGGTCTCCTATACCAACGGCTCGGGGTGCTCGGGCACCTCGGCGGGGCACGCCGTGACCATCCAGACCTGCTCCGTGGCCCCGGCGCCCGACGGGCGGGGAGGCACCTCGCCCGCGCGCGGGGTCAAGTCAGGGTCGGACATCACGGTGACCTTCGACTCCACGACCTGTCCGGCCCCCTCCTACAACCTGTACTACGGCCCCCTCTCGAGCGTGTCCACCTATGGCTGGACCGGCTCCGTGTGCGGCATCACCAGCGGCTCCTCCTGGACCCCGCCCTCGGGGAACACCTTCTGGATCATCGTGGGCGATTCGGGCCCCATGGAGAGTTCCTGGGGGCTCAAGCGCGTCGGCGGAGTGGAGAGCCAGCGGAGCACGAGCGCTTCGGGGCTGTGCGGAAACAGCCTGATCGACACAACGAGCACGTGCCCCTGAGGGTTCTCCGACCGGGAAGATCGGTCCATGAGGTCGGGTGCCGCGTCGGCTTCCTTGCACTCGGCCCACCGCCGTCGGGAGGCGCCTTCCTCCGCTTCGTTCCGGAAGGCGGGTAGCGCAAGACGGGTCAAGAAAACCCCGGACAGCCGTGCGGATGGGCCTAATCTTCTTCGAGGGAGCAGGTTCGCCGGATGAGGTCGCGGAGCCCTTCGAGGTCGCCTTCCGCCAGGAGGCGGAGGGCCCCTCCGCGGTAGAGGGCCTCCAGGGCCTTCTGGATTTCGCCATAGGGGCGTCCCTCGGCCATGAGCCGCCCTCGAAGGCTCCCCATCAGGTCCGTCAGCCCGGCGTACTCCTCCCCGTAGGTGTTCTCCAGTTCCTCCCGGAGGGCACGGGAAAGGGCCGGGCAACGGCCGTCGGTGGCCACCGCGAGGGTGAGGTCCCCCCGCCGCACCACGGCGGGCAGGGTGAAGGTGCAGAGGGCCGGTCGGTCGGCCACGTTGACGAGGATCCCGCGCCGCACCGCCTCGGCGGAGACGCGGGCGTTCACCTCCTCGTCGTCGGTGGCGGCCACGGCCAGGAAGGCGCCTTCCAGATCTCCATCGGCGTAAGGGCGGGCTTCCAGGCGAAGGCGCCCCGCCGCGGCCAGGAGGCGAATCTCGGGGTGGGGAGATTCGGCCACCACCGAGACGCGGGCTCCGGCGGCGAGGAGGCCGCCGACCTTCCGGAGGGCCACGTTCCCTCCGCCCACGACCACGGCCTTGCGGCCCTTGACGTTGAGGTTGACGAAGTAGCTCACGGTTCTCCTCCCTCGGACCCTGAAGGAGGGGGCGTCACGCCGACGCCTTTCCGGCTTCCACCAGAAGGGTGCCCGCGGGAAGGGAGTGGACCTTCACCCCGCAGAGGCCGAGGGCGTCCAGGGTCTGGACGAGCCGGTTGACGCTCCAGGTGCGGCATCCTCCCTGGGCCACCCGCCGCCCGAGGGCGCCGAGGACCACCTCGGGGGGAGGCAGGACGCTGGAGGGCAGGAAGGCGTCGTGAAGGAAGACCCGGCCGCCGGAATCGAGGGCTTCAACGGCGCATTCCAGGATCTTCTGCACGTCGCCGCGGCTGGAGGAGGCCAGGAGACCCGAGAGGAAGATCGTACCGAAGGGGGCGCCCTCCCTTGGGATCGGGGCCAGCATGCGAAGCCCGCGGTCCGGGCCTTCCAAGGGGTTCCGGTGGGAAAAGGCCAGGTCCGGCCATCGGGTGCGGAGGGCCTCGGCATAGGCTTCCCCTCCCCAGCCAATCAGGAGAACGGGGCCCGGAGGCCGTGAATCGAGTTTCTCCACGACGGCGGGAGCGGCGAATCGGGCGAGGGCCTCGCAGGCGGCGGCCCCCGCAGGGTTCGGATCGGGGGCCACGAAGTCGCGGCACCCCTCCTGGACGTACGCCTTCAGGCGGTCCCAGGAAACGGAGAGGGACGCCTGGTGGAGGAGCGTGGGCCGGAGCGAATGGGGCGAACCGTCCCGCAGGTACCGGGAGGAGAGTTCCAGGTTGCCGTAGCCGTCCTCCCGCTTTTCGAGCAGTCCCAAGGCCACGAGGGCGTCCAGGATCTCCACGGCGGCGGACGCGTCCCAGCCCAGCGCGGCGGCCAGGGACTCGGGCGGTTCCGGCGTCTCGGTGCGGTCGAAGAGGGAGACCTCGAGGGCGAGACCCAAAGCCTGTGAGCCGAGGCCCGCCGAGGCCAGGCGGAGAAGCTGATCGGGTACGGGGGACGGGTCGAAGCGGGCGGAGCCGTCGGCGCGCCGTGCGAGGTCCCGCTCGGCATGGCTGATCTTCTCCCTCAGGCGCACCACCTCCCCCACGACGAAAGTGGCGGGCGGCCGGATCCCCGCCCGGGCGAGGTCCTCCTCCACGCGCCCCAGCGTGCTGACGAGGACGGCCTCGTCGTGCCAGAAGGCCATCTGGATGAACGCGCACGGGGTCTTGGGGCTCCGCCCATGGCGGATGAGGCGGGAGGCGATCCGCCCCGCGTTTTTCACGCCCATGAGGAAGACCAGGGTGTCGAGGCGGGCCAGGGCCTCCCAGTCGATGCGGGTCTCCTCGTCCTTGGCCTCGTGGCCCGTGACGATGGCCACGCAGGAGGCGTTCTCCCGGTGGGTGACGGCGATGCCCGCCGAGAGAGGCGCCGCCAGGGCGGAGGAGACGCCGGGGATGACCTCGAAGGCCACGCCGTGGGCGGCCAGGTACTCGGCCTCCTCGCCCCCCCGTCCGAAGACGAAGGGATCTCCGCCCTTGAGCCGCACGACGACCTTCCCCTCTCGGGCCTTCCGGACGAGCACCTCGTGGATTTCGTCCTGGCGCGAGTCGTGCTTGCCTACGGGCTTCCCCATGTAGAGGCGTTCGGCGGAGGGCTTGGCGAGGGCGAGGACCTCCTCCTGGATCAGGCGGTCGTACACGATCACGTCGCCCTGGCGCAGGAGGGCCGCGGCCTTGAGAGTGAGGAGTTCGGGGTGGCCCGGGCCCGCGCCCACGATGTACACCTTGCCGGGTCTCATGCGATGTCCCTCTTCGGGGTCCTTCCCTTCGGGGGATGGGGATCACCGAGCGGCCTGTGTAGCATGGGGGCCGGCAGGGGTCAATGGAAGGACGGGCCCGCGGTCCGAGGTGGGGGATTGTAACAAAATGTTATGAAAAGGCGCGGAAAAAGGATTCGAAACCCCTTGCTTTGAGGCCTCGCCCGGGTGCATCCTGTTGACGCCGATGCGGGGCGTGTCCAAATTATACGGAGGGGGTCGGCCATGGCGGTCATCACCATTTCCCGCGGGTCTTTCAGCGGCGGCAAGATCCTGGCCGAGTGCCTGGCCGACAACCTGAGCTACCGGTGCGTGGACCGCGACGTGATCGTGGAGCGGGCCGCCGCGTACGGCGTTACCCAGGAAGAACTCCGGAGCGCCCTCATGAACCCCCCGGGGTTCTGGGACCGGTTCAACCACAAGAAGTACGTCTACCTCACCCTGATCCAGGCCGCGCTGACGGAGGAGGTCCGGGGGGGGAAAGCCATCTACCACGGCAACGCGGGCCACCTTCTGCTTCGGGGAGTGAGCCACGTCCTGAGGACCCGCATCATCGCGCCCTTCGAACACCGGGTGGCCATGGTCCAGGACCGGCTCAAGATGACCCGCGAGGAATCCGTCGCCTACATCCAGAAGATGGACCAGGACCGCAAGAAGTGGACCCACTATCTCTACGGCGTGGACTGGGGCGAACCCTCCCTCTACGATATCGTGCTGAACCTCGAGTACATGGACATCAAGGAGGCGTGCGACATCATCGCCTCCGTCGCGAGGCAGCGGGTGTTCGAGGAAACGGAGGATTCGATGGCGGCCATGGAGGACCTGGCCCTCGCCAGCCGGATCCGAGCCAGCCTCGTCACCCATCCGGCCACGGGCACGCTGGAAGTGGACGTGGAGGCTCATGGGGGGGCGGTGACCATTCGGGGGAAACTGGCCAACCGCGAACAAGTGAAGGAGGTCCAGGAGGTGGTCTGGAAGATTCAGGGGGTCACGAGCGTGAGTTTGGAGGGACTGGTCCAGCCGCCCAGCGCGTAGCCCGGGAGAGGGCCCGGCACCCGCGGAAATCATGGGGGGCGTGGCCGAGCAGGGGGGGACATGTCGATCTTCTTACCTGTCGCCGGAATCAGCATCAACCTGTTCCTGGTCATGGGGGCCGGAGCCATCGTCGGCTTCATGTCCGGGATGTTCGGGGTGGGAGGCGGGTTTCTGCTCACGCCCATCCTGATCATGATGGGCATCCCGCCCACCGTCGCGGCCGCCTCGGACTCCTGCCAGATCGTGGCGGCCTCGGCGTCCGGGGCGGCCGCCCACTTCCGCCTGAAAAACGTGGACGTGAAGTTGGGGTCCATTCTCCTCATCGGGGGACTCGTGGGCGGGGCCATCGGCGTGCGGATCATCAAGGTCCTGCGGGCCATGGGCAACGCCGACTTCCTCATCACGGTGACCTACGTGGTGGTCCTGGGAAGCGTCGGGGGGTACATGTTCTTCGAAAGCCTCAACGCCCTCCGGCGCGGCGGGATGGCCCCGAAGAAGTCGGGGGCGGTCAAGAAGCCCGGGCTACTCTCCCGGCTCCCGTTCCAGATGAACTTCCCCACCGCCGGGGTCCAGCATTCGGTGTTCGTTCCCTTCTTCCTGTGCATGGTCGTCGGGATTCTCGCCGCCATCATGGGCGTGGGGGGCGGCTTCATCATGGTCCCCATGATGGTGTACCTCCTGCGGATGCCCATGCACGTGGCGGTGGGAACCGACCTCTTCCAGATCTTCTTCACCTGCGCCGGGGTCACCTTCATGCAGGCCACCACGAACCATACGGTGGACCTGGTCCTGGCCCTGCTCCTCATGATCGGATCCACGATAGGGGCCCAGATCGGCGCCCGGGTGGGCAAGCGGCTGAGGGGCGATCAGCTCAAGATTCTCCTCGCCTCCATCGTCCTGTTGGTCATGGTGAAGATGGCGTTCAGCCTGGTGGTCACGCCGGCGAGCCTTCTTTCGTACGCCACGGGGGGAGGGCACTGACATGAAGCGCGCACGAACCGCATCGCTGGTTGCCCTGGCCGTTCTTTCCTTTGCGCTTTCCGGATTCTCTCAGGAACCCGCCGCACCGACGGCCCGGATCAGTCCGGAGGTGATCCGGATGGACGCCTTCTACGGCGGGGCCCAGATCCGGGTGGAGGGCGAAGTGCCCGCCGGGAGCGGCGTGTACCTCGTCGTGAAAGGACCTCAGATCGAGGAGTCCTTCAACAAGAAGGGCCGCTTCGGGCCCATCTGGGCCAATGCGGGGAAGGTCCGCATCGCCGGCGTCCCCGCCCTCTTCATCGGCTTCTCGAGCGCCCCGCTGGCCGACCTCCTCTCCCGGGAAGCCCTCGAGGCGGGCCAGTTGGACGTGACCTCGATCCAGGCCCAAATGAAGGTGGACCCGCCGGTCATGGACCAGCCGCTCGTGAGGGAGAACTACCTGAAGCTCAAATCCGATCAGGGGATCCTCCAGGTGAACGAGGGCACCGTTGCGGTGACGCCGGGGGAGAACTCGAGCCGCTACGCCGTCTCCTTCGCCTGGCCCAAAGTGGCCCCGCCGGCGGACTACCGGCTGGAAGTGTACGCCTGCAGGGACGGAAGGGTCCTGTCTCGAGCGGAACTTCCCCTCAAGGTCTTGAAGGTGGGGTTCCCCGAGAAGATGGCCGGAATGGCCAAGGACCGGGCGGTCCTGTACGGCATTCTGTGCATTCTCGTGGCCACGCTGGCGGGCCTGGGCATCGATTTCATCGCCTCCAGGCTGGGCGGAAAGGTCTCCGCCCACTAAGAGACACGCCGGGAGGGAAAGGCGCCCGAGGGCATTTCCGGCGGGTACGGCCAAAATCGCTCACGGGGAGGAATAGACCGCTAAGGGTCCCCACTCCAGCGGTGATCACCTGGCCCGAGGACCCGATCGCGGAGGTGGCCTGCCCATGTGGCTTCCGTGGAGAGGCAAGGGGACCGACGCGGAAGTCCGTTCCGCGGAGGCCCGCATGCGGGAGCACTACCGGTGCTTCCGCGACCTCCTCGCCTACAACAACGAGTGCCTCGAACGCATGGCGTCCCTCCAGGAGGATCTCCAGTACGTCCCCCCTCTCCGGGACGTGATCGGTCCGAGGATCGCCGAGGTCTTCGACCGGGCCCGCGGGACCGTCGAGGCACTGGAGACCCTCACGGAGAACAAGTTCCCGCGGCTGGTGAGGCTCCTGGCCAGACAGCGCCATGAGGTGGAGGCCTTCGTCGCGGCGGGGCAGGAGAGGGAGACTCCGCGGCTCGCCGCATCCCTGGCGGAGATAGACCTTCGTGCTTCGGACGAAGTGGGCGGAAAGACGGCCTACCTCGGAGAAGTTCGGAACCACGTCGGACTGCCCGTTCCAGAGGGCTTTGTCCTGACGACGGAAGCCTATCGCCAGACCGTGGGCATCCCGCTCTGGCGGGAGATCCGGGATGCCCTGAGGGAGGTGGATCCGGACGATCTCGAGGGGATTCGGGAGGCCTCCCGGCGTCTGGTCGCCAAAGTGCTCGAGGCGCCCATCCCCCGGGCCGTGGAAGTGGCTCTGATGGAGAGAGCCAAGCGCCTCGACACACTCGGCCAGGGCTTCGCGGTCCGTTCCAGCGCAGTGGGAGAAGGTGGGCCGCAGACCTTCGCCGGACAGTTCTTGAGCCTCCTCAACGTTCCGGAGAACCAGCTCCTCGACGCGTACCGGAAGGTGCTCGCGAGCCGCTTCTCCGAGAGGGCCATCGCGTACCGCCGCTCGCGGGGCATCGGGGAGGTGGAAAGCCCCATGGCGGTCCTGGTGATTCCCGTCCTGCGAGCGAAGGCGGCGGGGATTCTGTACACGAGGGACCCGAACCAGCCGAGCTCGGGTAACCTTCTCATCACGGCCACTCGAGGGCTGGGCGTGGACCTGGCCGGGGGGAGCGCCTCCGCCGACCTGTTCGTACTGGCGAGGGGTCGGAGCCACGCGGTCCTTGAACGGCATATCACCCGAAAGGAATCCCAAGTTGTGCTCGGGGAACGGGGGGGGATAGCGAGGAGAATCCTCGACGTGAACGAGTCCAGAGGATCCTCCATGGAAACGGAAGATCTGCAGGTTTTGGCGCACTGGGGGGTGCGGCTCGAGGCCCACTTCAAGGCCCCGCAGGACGTGGAGTGGGTCCTCGACGAAGACGGCGCCCTGTGGATCGTCCAGACTCGGGACCTCGCCCTCGGATTCAAGTCAGGCGGAGGGAAGTCCAGGGGAAACCCCAGGGCCGAGCCCCTCCTGAAGGGTGGGAAGACCATCTACGGCGGCCGGGCCTCGGGACCGGCGTTTCACGTGGAGGACGTTGAATCCCTCGCCCACGTGCCCTCCGGAGCCATTCTTTTCGTGCGGCGCCCCATGCCCGACATCGTCAAGGTCCTGAACCGAATCGCCGGAGTCGTTGCGGAACGGGGGATCGTCACGGGCCACGGCGCTGCGCTCCTCAGGGAGTTCAAGATCCCGTCCGCGTTTCAGATGGCCCACGCGATGGAGCGCACGTCCCACGGTTCGGAGGTGAGCCTGGACGCCGGCAGTCCGGCCCTTTACGGCGGGATTCTCTGGGCCGCTCCCACCGCCGAAGTCCCCCTCGGGGAGAGGTACGCCGAGCTCAGGGAGGATCCGATCCACTCCAGCCTGCTGACGCTCAACCTCGTGGACCCGTCGGCCTTCAATTTTCGGGCTTCGGGGTGCCGGTCCGCCCACGATATCCTCCGGTTTTCCCACGAGAAGGCCATCGAAACCATGTTTTCAGTGAACGACAGGGCGGCGGATCGGTCGCCCCTGAGCGCAAGGAGGCTCGTCGCGGCGACACCCATCCGCCTCTTCGTCCTGGACCTGGGAGGGGGGGTGCGGCTTGAGGACCCGGAGACGAGGGAGATCTTGCCCGAGCAAATCACATCCCGGCCTTTCGCGGCCTTTTGGTGCGGAGTCACCCATCCCGGCGTGTCCTGGAGCCGGCAGATGCCGGCCAGCCTGAACGGCCTCGCCTCGGTGGTGGCGGGATCCTTCGCATCCCACTCCAGCGCCCGGAGGGCCCTGGGAGAGCGGAGCTACCTCCTGGTGGCCGACGAGTACATGAACCTCAACAGCCGTCTGGCCTACCACTTCACGCTCGTGGACGCGTGCCTCTCGGATCAGGCCAACGCCAACTACATCTCCTTCCGTTTCGCCGGCGGCGGCGCGACCCGGTGGCGCAGGAACCTCCGGGCGGTCTTCATCGAGAAGGTGCTCTCTCGCCAGGGATTCCTGGCGGACCGGAGAGGGGACGTCGTGAACGCCTGGCACAGGAAGGGCACCGCGGAGGAGACCGCGGCGGCCCTGGACATCCTGGGCCGCTTGATGGCTTGCTCCAGCCAGTTGGACATGTACATGGAGAGCCACGAGGCGATGGAATGGTATGTGGCCCAGTTCATGGCGGGGAATTACCGATTCGACCCGGAAGCGTCGCCTTGTCGCCCCCCCCGGGAAAGCGGGCGGTAGATCCACGGGCGCGGGCGGTCCCGCCCCCGTTGTGTGAAGGTCCCACTCCGCTCGATGTATGATGGGGCCGCCCTTCGGGGACGGTTCATGGGGAGCGTGCATGACCATACTGATGATCGCGGGGCTCCCGTTTGGGGGGGGAGAACGCCTGGCCGCCGGCCTGGCCAGAGAAATCGGGTGGAATCTCCTTACGCGGGAGGAGGCCATCTCGCGCCTGGCGGAACAGGACGTGCACCTGGGGGATCTGGAGGTGGCGGCCTCCAGGGGCCGCATTTCCGGGCCCCGCTTCGATTACCTCCGGAGGCGTTATCTGGCAGGAATGACGGCCCTGCTTTGCGAAATGTGGTCCAGGGGTCCCCTGGTCTACTACGGTAGGGCGGGCCACAGGCTTCTGCCGGGAGTTCGGCATGTGTCCAGGGTCGGTGTGTTTTCCCCAAGAAGCCTCCGAGTGGAGCGTGTGCAGGAGCGGTTGAGGCTTCCGAGCGCCAAGGCCGAGGAGTTCTTGACCTCCGTGGATCGGGACATCGAATCGTGGGTCCGTTACGTCCATGGCGTCGCCGTCCAGGAAGCCGACGGCTTTGACCTGGTCCTCTGGACGGGAAGGCTCTCCTTCCGGACGGCCTTGCCCATTCTCGGCGCCCTCGCCGTCGGAGCGGAATTCCAACCCACGGAGGAGAGCCGCAGCCGGATGCGGGATCTTGCATTGGAATCCCGGATACTGCTCGACCTCACCGGAGAGCCCTGCGGCCTCCGCGTCCCCGTGGAAGTGATCGCCCGGGGCGGACGGATTCATGTCACGCTCGGGAGAACCGGAGACGCGGTTCTTCGGAAGGTGCGGGATTACCTCCGGGACAGCTATCCCGCAAACCCAGCCGACGTGGCCATCGGCCGAGTCCTCATGCCCGTCGCGCCCGTCGGACGAAGGTTGCTGAGGATGTCCCGGCTGGCTTGACCGGGTCCTCACCGGGCGTGGAGAGGCGCTCCCTGGCGGCGGGATCGGATAGAGGGTCTGGATCGGGAGGCTCAGGACGGGCCGGCGGCCTCCCGAACGAGTCGGGCGATTTCTTGAATCTTGAAGGGCTTCGGGACGAACTTCGCGGCGCCCCACGCCTCGGCCTCGTGGTGCGTCTCGATGGTGGCGTAGCCGGTGATGACGATCACCGCCGTGGAGGGGGCGGTCTCCTTGACGTAGCGGAGAACGTCCATTCCCGAAGGGCCGCGCATTTTCAGGTCCGTAACGAGCACATGGAAAGGTGATTCTGCGAGACGCTGGACGGCCCTTTCGCTGTCGGTGAAGACCTCCACCTCGAAGCCCTCCTTCTCCAGCGCCGGCTTCAATCTTTCGCCCACGATGGGCTCGTCGTCCAGGACCATCACGCGCTTCTGGGCCGCCATGACCACCTCCGGGTTCGGCATCAACCGGATGTCTCCATCACCGGCAAACACACGTGAAACGTAGTTCCCTTGCCCACTTCGCTGACGACGCGCATTTCCCCGCCGTACTTTCGCAGGATGCCCAGGGATACGCTCAACCCCAGGCCGGTTCCCTTGCCCGGTTCCTTGGTCGTGAAGAAGGGATCGAAGATTCGGGGAAGCACTTCGGCCGGAATGCCCGTGCCCGTGTCGGTCACGTCGACGCAGACCCGCTCCGAGTCGGTTCTCATGGCCCGGACGGAAAGAGTTCCGCCCCGCGGCATGGCGTGGACCGCGTTGATGAAGAGGTTCAAGAAGACCTGCCGAAGGGGATTCACGGCGGCGCGCACGGTGGGCAGGTCCTCCGGAATCTCCGCCGCGAACCTCACCCCCGACAGGTCCATCTCGTTGTGAAGAAGCCGCCGGGTGGATTCCACGACCTCCGCCAGGGACACGGGAACCGATTCCGGCCTCTCCTCCCGGGTGAAGTCGAGGAGGCTCTTGACGATTTCGCCGGCCCTCTCGGTCTCGAAGTAAATGTCCTGAAGGAGCTTCCATTTCTCCCCTTCGGAAAGCCGTTTGAAGTCCTCCATGAGGGCTTCCGTCGTGATGGCGATGTTGTTGAGCGGGTTGTTGAGCTCGTGGGCGATGCCCGACGTGAGCGTGCCCACGGTGGTGAGCTTGGCGGCCTGAACCATCTGGTTTTGCTGTGCTTCCAGCTCGCGGAGCATGGAATTCACCGCCAGGGCGAGATCGGTGAACTCGTCCCGATACCACCGCGTGGGGCCGATCGGGCTGAAATCTCCCCGCGCCACCCGCGAAGTGTAGGACTCGAAGCGCCGGATGGGGCCCATGAGGGCCCGGTCGAAAAGGAACGCGATCGCCACGAAGGCGAGGAACAGCAGGGCGAGGAGCAGGAGGGGAACCCGGTTTGCGAGGTCCGCTTCCGCAGGAGAGGCCGGACGCGCGCCTTGCGAGGTCCACACGACGGCGGCGCAGAGGAGGAAGCAAAGGGCGAGTCCCACCGAGAGCCTCAGGCGGATGCTGACCCTGGGGCGCCCCAACAGGGCTCCCCTGGCCGCTTCGAACTCCCAATCGGGTCCTGCGCCGTGGGCGGGGCCTTCCGCATCGGTGCCGCGGGCACCTCGTGCGGTGAACATGGGCGGGCGCCTCCTGGTCAGCGAGTATAGCGTCTCCGGCGCGGAGGCGGAAGGCGGACTTGAAAGCCCAAGCGGTTTCCTGCAGGCTGTGTGGCGTGAGCGGGCGATGACGATCTTCCTTCCGGTGGCCGGACTGCCCATGAACCTCTGGCTCCTCGTCGCGGCGGGAGGTCTCGCGGGGTTCCTCTCGGGCCTGCTGGGGGTGGGCGGCGGCTTCATCCTGACGCCTCTGCTCATCATGCTGGGGATCAGCCCGGCCGTGGCCGCCGCCTCCGACACCAACGCCATCGTGGGCACCAGCGCCTCCGGCGTGCTCGCCCACCTCCGCCAGGGCAACGTGGACTTCCGGATGGGGCTCGTTCTCCTCGCGGGAGGCCTCCTGGGCGGAGCGGGCGGAACCTTCTGGGTCCGGATTCTCCGCAGGAGCGGAAACCTGGACGCCGTCATCGTCTTCTTGTACGTGGCCTTCCTGGGAATCCTCGGCGTGGTGATGTTCGTGGAAGGGCTTCTGGCCCGGATCCGGGACCGGGAGGAGGAAAAGGGCACCGTTCCGACGCCCGGATTCCTGAGGGCTCTGCCCTTCCAGGCCTCCTTTCCCGAATCGGGGATTCGCGTCTCCCTTCTGGCCCCCCTCGCGCTCGGGGCGCTCGTCGGGCTCCTGGCGGCCTTCATGGGGGTGGGGGGCGGCTTCTTCCTCGTCCCGGCCATGACCTTCCTCCTGAGAATGCCCATGCGGGTGGTGGTGGGCACCAGCCTCTTCCAGATCCTCTTCACGGCCTTCGGGGTCACCGTCCTCCAGGCTTCGGTCAACCGGACCGTGGACGTCGTCGTGGCCCTGTGCCTCATGGTCGGGTCCACGGTCGGCGCCCAGGCCGGCGCCGCCGTGGGAAGAAGGCTCAAAGGAACGGAGCTCCGGGTCGTGTTCGCCCTGCTCCTCCTCTTCCTGTCCCTGAAGATGTTCGACGACCTCCTCACTCTCCCGGCCACCTTCCTGACCCAGGGGGGAGGCCACCCGTGAGGAGGGCCGGCCTCTTCTGGATCGGGGTGTGCCTAGCGGCCGCCCTCGGAGCCGCGGCCCGGCCCCTGCGCGTGGAGGTCCGCCCCGGCCAGATCGCCCAGGGACTCCTCTACGGAGGGGTCCGCTTGGAGGTCACGGGACCGGCCCCGGACGAAGGGGCGCTCGTGGTGCTCGTGGAGGGGGAATGGCGATCGGAGGCCCACGTCAGGCTCGGACGGACGGGACCCTTCTGGCTTCCGCAGGGCGGCGTTCCGGTGGGGGAGGCCCCGACCCTGTACCTCCTGGCCTCCGAGGGGGATCTCCATCAGCTCTTGACGGGGGAGGAACGGAGGCGGGAAGGGCTCGGGCTGGCCCCGCTGCGGGAGTCCCTGGGAGCGGGCGCGGCGGTTGCCCACGAGGCGGAGGAAGTCCTGCGGGTCCGGAGCCGATCGGGCCGGTTTTCCCTAGCAGATCACGGCGTGGAGCGCCGGAACGGGACCTTCTCCGCCGGCTTCGACCTTCCCCCGCGCCTGGAAGAGGGCATCCTCAACGTAAAGGTCTTTCTCTGCCGGGAGGGACGCGTGGCCGAAAAGTCGGAGACAAGAGTCCCCGTGCGCAGGACCGGTCTCGCCGCGTTCCTCACCGCCGCCGCGAGGCAAGCCCCCGCGCTCTACGGAACCGGGGCGGCCCTCCTGGCCCTCCTTCTGGGGGCCGCCGTCGGCGCGGTGTTTCCGCGTCTTCAAGGGCATTGAAGCCCGGACGCCCGTCGGCGCGAGGTCGGGCGAGGCTCCCGTGGAGAACCGAGGCCCGCTCAGCGAGCGAGGACCTTGTCCACCACGTCCTTGAGCCGGAAGGGCTTGGCCACGAAGGCGGACACGCCCAGGCGCCGCATGTGCTCGAAGGTCTCCCGGTCCGCGTAGCCCGTGATGACCACGGTTCGCGCTTCGGGGCGGAGGCGGCGCACCTCGAGGATCACGTCCATTCCCGTCGGGGGGCGCATCTTCAGGTCCGTTACCACGACGTCGAAGGGTTTCTCCCGCAGGGCGCGCAGAGCCGACGCTCCATCCGTGAACCCCTCCACCTCCGCTCCGGCTCGGGACAGCGCTTCCGTGAGGCGCTCGACCACGATGGCCTCATCGTCCAGCACGAGCACGGCCGGTGCGCCCCCCGTCATGGGGCGGCCTCCGCGGGGCCGGGGGCCGGAGGAAAGAGCAACCGCACGGTGGTCCCCCGCCCGGGGACGCTGTCCACGTGGATCTCGCCCTTGTGCCGCTCGACGACTCCGTGGCAGATGGCCAGGCCCAGGCCCGTCCCCTTTCCGCGCTCCTTCGTGGTGAAAAAGGGATCGAACACGTGGGGGAGCGCCTCGGCGGGGATGCCCGATCCCTCGTCCGTGACCTCCACCCACGCCCCTCCGCCCTCGCGGGGCCCGGCCGTCACCGTCAGCCTCCCCCCCTTCGGCATGGCCTGCACGGCGTTCAGAAAGAGGTTGAAAAAGAGCTGGCGAAGGGCGTCGTAATCTCCTCGGACAGGCGGGAGGTCCGCGGGGACCCGGTTGTCGAATACCACCGAGGAGAGCGCCATCTCGTTGGCGAGCAGGTCGGCGGCCCCCTCCACGGGGTCCAGCAAGCGCAGCGGAGCGAGAGGGGAGGGTTCGTCCCGCGTGAAATCCAGGAGCCCCCTGACGATGGCATCGGCGCGCTGGACCTCGTTGTAGATGGACTTGAGCAGGCGGGCTTTTCGCGAGTCCCCGCCCTCGCGGCATTCCTCGAGGAGCGCTTCGGCCGTTATGGAAATGTTGTTCAGGGGGTTGTTCAACTCGTGGGCGATGCCCGCCGTGAACGTGCCCAGGGCCGCCAGCTTGCCGGCCCGAGTCACCTGGGCCTCCCGTGCCCTCAGCTCGAAGAGCATCCGGTTCACCGCCAGGGCGAGGTCGGAGAACTCGTCCCGGTAAGGCTTGGCCGGGGTGATGGGGCTGAAGTCGCCGGCGGAAATGCGACGGGTGTACTCGTGGAACCGCTGGAGGGACAGCGTGATGGTCCTGGCCAGGATCCAGGCCACCCAGAAGATGATCAGGAGCAGGATGGCGAGGGAGGCGAAGGGAAGGATCTGGGCCATGGACAGGAGGCGTCCGGCTTGTGCGGCCTCCCGGGTCATGAGCTGGTCCATGAGTTCCAGGGCCTGTCCGCTCTCCCTCTCCAAGGTCCCTTCCACCTCGTCCCGCAGGGACGGGTCCCAGGCCCCGTACCTCTCGATGGAGGAGGCCTCCGCGAGAGCCTCCGAGAGGCGGACGAGGTTGCGGCTCACCCGGGAGAGGTCCTCCGGGCCGGCCACGGCCAGGAGGACCACCGTGTTCTCGCGGTAGTGGTCCAGGGCCGCTTCGGCTTCCCTTCGGGCCTCCGCAAGCCCCCGGCCCTCCCGGAAGTAATCCCGGAAGTGGGACCGTGCGACGTGGAGATGTCCGCTCAACGACTCCGAGGCCGACAGGAATCGGACCTTGGCCTTGACGCCGTACAGGAGTCCGAGGCTTCCCGCGGCGGTGAGGGCCACGAGGAGAAAGCACAGCAGAAACCCCGAGGCGATCCGGGCCCGGATGGAAAGCTGGGGGCGGTCCAGGAAGGCGCGCTCGGCCTCCCTCAAGCGCTCCGCCTCCCGGGCCCCGAGGGTGTACTCGGGATGGTCCGCCGACGGCTTGGCCGCATCAGGCTTCATGTCTCGACCTCCAGGTGATTCTACAGCGGCCGGCGGTTCGCAGGAAGGGACCCGTTGAGAAAGGGAGGGGCCGACCAGGAGGCCTGCCCCCCGCGGTCAGGGGGGCCGGCCCTCGCTCCGCCTCGGAGAAGCGGGCGGGGGACCTCGTTCGAGGCTTCCCTGAACAACCGTGACGGGAAGGGAGGTGCCCGGGAGGAAGAAGGAGGCTCGTCCGGAGAATCCGCGCAGACGCACGAGCCGGAGCGTCTTCCGCCGCGGTCGACGGCGGCTTCCCTGGGTTCTTCTTTTGCCGCTCCGCCTCTGCTACCCTGCCTTGCGCATGGACGTGAAGCGCAGGCGCATCCGGTGCCGGGGATTCGTGCAGGGCGTGGGCTTCCGGCCCACGGTGTACCGGCTTGCCGTCGCCGCAGGCCTCTCGGGCTGGGTTCTCAACGGCCCCGACGGAGTCGTCCTGGAAATCGAAGGTCCCGGCGAGGAGGTGGAGTCCTTCGCGGGCCGCTTGCGGGCCGCGCTTCCTCCTCTGGCCCGGCTCGACGAGGTGGCGGAGCGGGAGGTGGCCCCCCTGGGCGCGGAGGGCTTCCGCATCCTGGAGTCGGAGCAGGGGCCGAGGCGGCGCGCCCTGGTGCCTCCCGATGCGGCCCTCTGCGGCGACTGCCGCCGGGACATGGACGAGCCGGAGAACCGCCGCCACCGATTTCCCTTTACGACCTGCACGAACTGCGGCCCGCGATTCACCCTCGCCCGGTCTCTCCCCTACGACCGGGAGAGGACCTCCATGGCCTGCTTCCCCCTGTGTCCGGACTGCAGGAAGGAGTACGAGGATCCCGGCGACCGACGCTTCCACGCAGAGCCCGTCTCCTGTCCCGAGTGCGGCCCCCGGCTCTGGCTGACGGATGGGGAGGGGCGGACGCAGGCGGAGGGGCAGGCGGCCCTGGAGAAGGCCCGCATGGCCCTGGCTGAGGGCGCCATCGTGGCCGTCAAAGGACTCGGCGGCTTCCATCTCGCCTGCCGCGCCGACCGCGAGGAGTCCGTGGCTCGACTCAGGCGCCGCAAGGCCCGGCCCACCAAGCCCTTCGCCGTCATGGTTCGGGACGCCCGCGCGGCGGAGAAGGCCGCGCGCGTCGCGGCCTCCGACCGAGCCCTCCTCGCCTCGGCCCGCGCCCCCATCCTCCTCGTCCGCAAAGCCTCCCCCTTCCCTCTGGCCGAGGGGGTGGCTCCCGGCATCTCGGACGTCGGGGTGATGCTCCCCACCACGCCCCTTCACGTGGAACTCTTCCGGGATGCCCCCTACGACGCCCTCGTGATGACCTCGGGAAACCTCTCGGACGAACCCATCGCCCTGGGCAACCGGGAGGCCCTCCACCGGCTGGGAGGGCTGGCCGATCTCTTTCTGCTCCACGACCGGGACGTGGTCCGCCGGACGGACGACTCGGTGGTCCGGAGCGCGGAAGACGGGGCCTTTGTCCTCCGCCGGTCCAGGGGGTACGTGCCTGAACCGCTGCCCCTGCCCCGCCCCGCGGAACGTCCCGTCCTGGCCCTGGGCGCCCACCTGCAGACGACCGCCTGCCTCGCAGCCGGCGAGGCGGCCTTTCTCTCCCAGCACGTGGGCGACCTGGATACGGACGCCGCGCGGGCCTTCCTCCGCGAGGCCGCGGAAGGCCTGGAAGACTTCCTCGAATGCCTTCCCGGCGTGATCGCCGTGGACCTGCATCCCGACTACGCCAGCGCCTGGCTCGGCGAAGAGATGGCGCGGGAGCGGGGGGGGCGGGTCGTGCGGGTCCAGCACCACGCGGCCCACGCCGCCGCCGTCCTCTCGGAGCACGGGCGCTGGCCGGCCCGGGGCGAGACGGCTCTGGCGGTGATCCTGGACGGGACGGGTTTCGGCCCCGACGGCACCTCCTGGGGCGGCGAATGGCTTGGAGTTCGAGGCGACGGGTCCTGGACGAGGCTCGCCCACCTGGAGCCCGTGTCCCTGGTGGGAGGGGAGGCGGCCGTTCGCCAGCCCTGGCGCGTCGCGGTGGCGGCCCTCTCGACGGCGGGGATGGCCGCGGAGCTGCACCGCCTGCCCCTGTGGGCGATCGTGGAGCCCGGCCAGGCGAGAAACGTGGCGGCCCTGGCCGGGGGTGGGTGGCCTCTCGCCTCGGGGGCGGGCCGTCTTTTCGAAGCCGCGGGAGCCCTTCTTGGGCTCACCGCGGAGAACGGCTACGAGGGGGAGGCCGCGGCGCGCCTGGAGTCCCTGGCCTGTCGGGCCTGGCCGGCGGAGCCCTGGGACGAGGTCGGCCTCTTGAGGGGCGGTTCCTTTCCGCGCCTCCCCTTCGCGGGACTCCTGGCGGCGGCGGCCCGCCGGCTGATGGGCGGGGAAGACGGCGCGCGCACGGCGGCGGGGTTCCATTCGACCTTCTGCTCCCTCGCGGCGGACCTTGCCCTTAAGGCCGCGCCGGCGGGCGTCCGTCTGGCGGCCCTCGGCGGCGGGTGCCTGGTGAACCGGCTCTTGCGGGAAGGGCTCTCGGCCACCTTGTCCGCCCGCGGTTTCGAGGTCCTCCTGCCCGCGACCGTCCCCCCGGGGGACGGGGGCCTCGCCTACGGCCAGGCCGTCCTGGCCCACCTCCAGAGCGAAGCCTGAGCGGGCCGGACGGGATCGGGGTTCAGGCGGGGACCCTGCCAGAAATCCCTGTCCGGCCGTTCACGCAGGCAACCTCATCGGAGAGGCCAAGTCCGGCCTACGCTTCGGGCGTCTCGTCGACGCGAGCCGCGCCGATCGGGCTCCACGACTCCCTGCGCTCCCCTCCCCGCTCCGCCGCCTCTTGACCTTTCTCGGGCGCCGGCCCATCTTAGAAACTCATCCCGACGGGGAGGAAGGAGCGCGCCATGTGCCTGGCCATTCCCATGCGGCTCGTGGAGAAGGACGGTTGGGAGGGCACCGTGGAGCTGAACGGGGTGCGGCGCTCCGTGTCCCTGATGCTGCTGGAGGATGCGGAAGTGGGGGACCACGTCCTCATCCATGCGGGATACGCCATCGGAAAGGTGGACGAGGAGGAGGCGCGGCTCACGTTGGAAGGGCTGGAGCGGATCGCCGCGAGCCTGGAGTCGGAGGGCCCGTGATGGAGGAAGCGGGGTTCCGCGATCCCCGGGCCGTTGCGGCGCTCCTGCGGGCGGCCAAGGCGGAAGCGGCCACCCTCCGCCGCCCCCTGGTCCTCATGGAAGTCTGCGGCACCCACACCCACGCCATCGCCGAGGCAGGCCTGCGAGGCAAGCTGGCTCCTGAAATCCGCCTCGTTTCGGGTCCCGGATGTCCGGTGTGCGTGACGCCCGTCGGGTACCTGGACCGGGCGGAGGCCTTGTCCCGACAGCGAAACGCCGTCCTCTGCACCTTCGGGGACCTGTTTCGCGTGCCTTCCAGCACGGGGAGCCTGGAACGGCTCAAGGCCGAGGGCGGAGACGTGCGGGTCGTCTACTCCCCTCGGGACGCCCTGCGCGTGGCCGCCGAGAACCCCGGGCGGGAGGTGGTCTTCTTGGCGGTGGGCTTCGAGACCACGGCCCCCACCATCGCCGCCGCGCTCGAGGAGGCCGAGGGCGAAGGCCTCTCCAATTTCATGATCCTGCCCGGAAACAAGACCGTCCCCATGCCCCTGCGGGTGCTGGCGGAGGATCCGGAGCTTCGCCTCGACGGCTTTCTCCTGCCAGGGCACGTCTCCGTGATCACCGGATCGGAGGCCTTTTCCTTTTTGGCGAGGGACTACGGAATCCCCTCGGCGGTCGTGGGCTTTACGCCCACGGACGTGCTGGCGGGCGTGCGCGACCTGGCCGCCCAGAGGAGCGCGGGGCGGGCCGGGGTTTCTAATCTCTACGGAAGGGCCGTCACGCCGCAGGGAAACGGGGCGGCTCGGGCGGCGATGGACCGCGTCTTTCGTCGGGATGCCTCGGACTGGCGGGGCCTGGGGTCCATTCCGGACTCGGGGCTGGCGCTTCGGGAGTCCCTGGTCCATCGGGACGCTTCCCGGCTGGCCGTGGACGTTCCGGCCCCCGAGGAGCCCGCCGGCTGCCTGTGCGGCGAGGTTCTGAAAGGGGCCGTGGATCCGCCCGCCTGCCCGCTCTTCGGGAAGGCCTGCACACCGGACCTTCCGGTCGGCGCGTGCATGGTGTCCAGCGAGGGGACCTGCGCGGCCTACTACCGCCACGAGCGCTGGCGGGCCTCGGGCGGTGTGGCGTGAGACCCTTTGACAGGATTCTCATGGGCCACGGGGCGGGGGGCCGCCTGACGCGGTCCCTCGTCAAGGACCTGTTCCTGCCCCTCTTCTCCAATCCGGCCCTGGAGGTGCTCTCCGATGCCGCGGTCCTGCCGGCCTGGCCAGGAGGGCGCCCGGCCCTGACCACGGACGCCTTCGTGGTGGAGCCTCTCGAGTTCCCCGGAGGGGACTTGGGCCGTCTGGCCGTGTGCGGAACCGTCAACGACCTCTCCGTCTCGGGCGCGCGGCCCCTCTGGCTCACCCTCGCCCTCGTGCTGGAGGAGGGGGCCGAAATGAACCTGGTTCGGCGCTGCGCGGAGAGCGCGGCGGAGGCGGCCCGGGAAGCAGGCGTGCAAATCGTGGCGGGAGACACCAAGGTGGTGCCCAAGGGCAGGGGGGACAGGATCTATGCCGTGACGGCGGGCCTCGGCTCCGTTCCCGCGGGCCGGGACTGGGGAGACCACCGGGTGGCCGCGGGAGACGCGCTCCTCGTCACGGGCCCCGTGGGGGATCACGGAGCCACGATCATGGCGTGCCGCCACGGCATGGCGGGGGAGGCGCTGCGGTCGGACGTGGCGCCCCTCAACGGGCTGGTGGAGGCCCTCGCCGCATCGGGGGCCCCGGTTCGGGCCCTCCACGACCCCACCCGGGGCGGTGTCCTCGTGACCTGCCACGAGGTGGCCGAGCGGGCCGGGGTCCGGATTGTGCTCGACGAAGAGGCGTTGCCCGTCCGCGGCGAAGTCCGGGCCGTGTGCGACCTCCTGGGTCTCCATCCCCTCTCCAGCCCCTGCGAGGGCCGGGCCCTGGTCTTCGTGGAGGGAGGATGCGAGGAGTCGGCCCTCTCCGCCCTCCGGAGCCACCCCTTCGGAGCCGGCGCGGCGCGGATCGGCCGCGTGGAGGCGGTCCGGACCGGGGCGTCTCCCGTGGCGGTCCGGACCGTTTCGGGTGAGGAGCGCCCCCTGGACCTTCTCTCGGGGGCCGAACTGCCGAGGATTTGCTAGGCCCCGTGGATCCGGGGCCTGGAGGAAAGGGGATGGACCCCCATGCACGAGTGGTCCCTGGCTTGCGCCCTCGTGAGAACCGCCGAGGAGGAAGCCGCCCGCCGAGGCGCCTCCAAGGTGTTTGAGGTGTCCGTCTCGGTGGGTTTTCTCACGGGCGTGGTGCCCGAACTCCTCGAGCGAGCCTACGAGATGGCGCGCCAGGGGACGGGGCTGGAGGGCGCCCCCCTCCGGATCGAGGTGGAGCCCGTGCGGGCCCGGTGCGGAGAATGCGGGCGGGAGAGCGTGTTCGAAGGCTACGCCCTGGCCTGTCCAGCCTGCGGGCGGCCGGGGATGGAGGTCCTTTCGGGGGGCGACATCCTCCTGAGGGGGCTGGACCTTGAAGTGGGCGGCTCGGCCTGAGCCGCGGGGGAGGATGCGATGTGCGAGACCTGCGGCTGCGGTCTGCCCGAGGAAGCCAAACACGCCCACGAGGGTCACGGCCACGACCATCCGCACCGGGAGGAGGCGCGCCTCTATCGGAGCCTGCTCGAGGCCAACGAGAGGCAGGCCCTTGAAAACCGGGAGCACCTCCTGGAACACCGGGTCCTCGCGGTCAACCTCATGTCCGGCCCGGGATCCGGCAAGACGAGCCTGATCGAAGCCCTGGCCCGGCTCACGGCCGGCCGCTGGCGCATCGGCGTCATCGAAGGCGACCTCGCCACCGACCGCGACGCGGCCCGCGTGCGGGCCCTCGGGCTCCCCGTCCGCCAGGTGACCACGGGATCCACCTGCCACCTCGACGCGGCCATGGTCCACGGGGCCCTCCACGCTCTTCCCCTGGAGGATCTGGACCTCCTGGTGGTGGAAAACGTGGGGAACCTGGTCTGCCCGGGGCTCTACGACCTGGGGTGCCACCTCAACGGCGTCCTCCTTTCCGTGACCGAGGGGGACGACAAGGTGGCCAAGTACCCGGTGGCGTTCCGCCACGCCCAGTTTTTTTGCATCACCAAGACCGACCTTCTCCCCCATGTGGATTTCGACGTGGAGCGGCCCAAGCGGGAGGCGCGCCTCCTCAAGGGTGACCTGAAGGTCTTCGCGTGCTCCTCCCGGGCCCCCGAATCCCTCTCCGGGTTGGCCGCCTACCTGGAGGCCGAAAGGAAGGCCCTCCTCGGGTAGGGGAGGGATGGGGGCTTCCGGCGGTTTCGGGGCCCGATCGCCCTCCGAGTCTTCCGACCGAGGCGCCCTCAATCAGTAAGTAATTGCTCGCGCAAAGGGGTGTTTGTGTATGGTTTTGTTGTGTGTTTGATTTCCGAATGAGAATGAGCGTTCATGAATGTATCAACACGGTACGTTTAATCCGGGCGGAATCCCCCTGGAACGGCCCCTCGCGAAGTGGCGTATTTATATGAAAATGTGGGCGATTCTCAAGGTTGACATTTATTCCCATCCACCCTATCTTTCATCGTAGATTTTCGCTGTTTGGGGGGTCGCGTAAACAAGGAGGTGGCCATGGGAAAGCCAAGGGGCATACCGTACGATCGTGTCCGGCCGCGTGAGGGCGGCGAAGACGGCGGAGGCGTCCAGCGCAGGGACTTCCTCAAGACCTGCACCCTCGCGGCCGCGTCGGTGGGTCTGCCGGCGTGGACCGCCAAGGTCTGGGCGGAGAACGCCGCCAAGGGACTCAAGCCATCCGTCATCTGGCTGCATTTCCAGGAGTGCACGGGGTGTACGGAATCCCTTTTGAGGACCAGCCACCCCAAGGTCGCGGAGCTCATCCTTGACCTGGTCTCCCTGGACTACTGCGAGACGCTCCTCGCCGCGGCGGGGTACCAGGCGGAGGAGGCGCTTCACGCCGCCATGGAGCAGAACGCGGGCAAATACATCTGCGTCATCGAAGGCTCCATTCCGGTGAAGGAGAACGGCATCTACTGCAAAATCGGCGGGCGCACGGCCCTGGACATCGTGAACGACGTGGCCTCCAAGGCGGGCGCCCTCATCGCCATCGGCGCCTGCGCCTCCTGGGGCGGGGTCGCCTCGGCGGATCCGAATCCGACGGGGGCCACGGGCGCCCCCGAGGTCCTCAAGGGCAAGACCGTGGTCACGATTCCCGGATGCCCCGCGAACCCCTACAACTTCCTCGGCGTGGCCCTTCAGTACGCGACCTTCGGCACGCTCCCGGCTCTGGACGAACTGGGGCGGCCCAAGTTCGCCTACGGGCGGGTCATCCACGAGGACTGCCCGAGGCGGCCCCACTTCGACGCCGGACGCTTCGTGCAGCAGTTCGGAGACGAGGCCCATCGGCTCGGGTACTGCCTCTACAAGATGGGGTGCAAGGGGCCCGCGACGCACGCCAACTGCTCCCTCCAGCACTTCGGCGAGGTGGAGGCGTGGCCCATCGGCATCGGCCACCCCTGCGTGGGGTGCACGGAGCAATCGGTCCTCTGGAAAATGCCGATCCACTCGACGGTGGAGATCTCCCGGCCCACTCCGCCCGACGTCTACCCCGAGATTCACGGCAAGCAGGGCAAGGTCGGCGCGGTGGCCACGGGTGTTGCGGGTCTCGTGGGAGGCGCGCTCATCGGCGCGGGCCTCATGGCCGCCAAGAAGGTGGCCGCCGAACCCGAGAAGGAGAAGTGAGATGACCGTGGACCGACGCACCGCCCTCAAGGCCATGGCCGGGGTGGGCGCGGCCGCGGCCGCGGGAAGCGCCGTCTCTCTGGAAGCCCGCGAAACGCGGGTGGCGCCTCCCGACGCCTTGGGCATGCTGTACGACGCCACGCGCTGCATCGGCTGCAAGGCCTGCGTGGTGGCGTGCAAGGACGCCAACAACATGCCCACGGATTGGGATCCGCAGCGCCTCTACGACTACCCCACGGACCTGAACGGGAAGACGAAGAACATCATCAAACTCTACAAGGAAGGAGACACGATCTCCTATGTGAAGCGCCAGTGCATGCACTGCATCGATCCCGGATGCGTGGGGGCGTGCATGATCGGCGCGCTGCAGAAGCGGGACCACGGCGTGGTGACCTGGGACGGGGACCGCTGCATCGGGTGCCGCTACTGCCAGATCGCCTGCCCCTACGAGATCCCGAAGTTCGAGTGGGAAAAGGCCGTTCCCAGGATCGTCAAGTGCGAGCTGTGCAAGGACCGGAAGGACAAAGCCTTCAACCCCGCGTGCTGCGAGGTCTGCCCGCGGCAGGCGGTGGTCTTCGGAAAGTACGCGGACCTGCTCGCGGACGCGAAGAAACGCCTGGCCGACGCCCCGGACCGCTACGAGCCGAAGATCTTCGGCGAACGCGACGGCGGCGGAACCCAGGTCCTCTACCTGTCCAAGGCCGGCGTGCCCTTCGAAGCCCTCGGCTTCCCGAACCTCGGCGAGAAGCCGGTCCCCGAGACGGCCCAGAAGATCCAGCACGGCGTCTACCAGGGGTTCATCACGCCCGCCGTGCTGTACGTGATCCTCGGCGCCGTGATCTGGCGGAACCGGAAGGGCCAGTCCGCGGAGGAGGCCAAGCCATGAGCGCCCATCTCGAAGCGACGCCCGTCGGCGGCCCCATTCTCACCCGACCCTTCAAGTGGCTCCTCGCCGTTTTCGGCGTGGGGGTCCTCCTCCTGGCCTGGCGCTTCCTGGCCGGCCTGGGCGCCACGACGGCCCTCAACGACGGCTATGCCTGGGGCATCTGGATCGCCTTTGACGTGGTCACGGGAACCGCGCTCGGGTGCGGCGGGTACGCCGTGGCGATCCTCGTCTACATCCTCAACAAGGGGGTCTACCATCCCCTGGTTCGCCCCGCCATCCTCACGAGCGCGCTGGGCTACTCCATGGCCGGCTTCGCCATCGTGGTGGACGTGGGCCGCTACTGGTGGATCTACCGGATCCCCATGCGCTTCTGGCAGTGGAACCTCAACTCGGCGCTACTCGAGGTGGCCCTCTGCGTGATGGCCTATGTCGTCGTGCTCTGGCTGGAGCTCTCGCCCGCCTTCATGGAGAAGTGGAAGGTGGAGGCGCCCCTGCCGATCCTGAAGAGCCTATCGACGGCCCTCCACCCCGTGATCAACAAGCTCATGATCTTCATCGTCGCCCTGGGGCTGCTGCTGCCCACCATGCACCAGTCCTCCCTCGGCACCGTCATGCTGCTCGCGGGCCACAAGCTCCACGCGCTCTGGAACACGCCCTTCATCCCGCTCCTCTTCCTCATCTCGGTCATCGCCATGGGTTACGCCGTGGTGGTCCTCGAGGGCTCCCTGGCGAGCCACTTCTTCAAGAGGGAGCGGGAGACGGAGATGCTCGGACGCCTGTCGGGCGTCATGGTCGTGGTCCTCTCCCTTTACCTGGTCCTTCGCTTCGCGGATCTCATCTGGCGCGGAGCGCTCGGGGCCGCGTTCACCTCCGGATGGATGAGCGTCTTCTTCTGGATCGAGACGGCCCTGTCCGTCGCGCCCCTCGTGATGCTCGCCTCCAAGGCGGGGCGCCTGGATCCGGTGGTGCAGTTCCGCGCGGCCCTCTTCATGCTGCTTGGGGGGACCCTCTATCGGTTCAACAGCTACCTCATCGGATTCGACCCGGGCGAGGGCATCTCCTATTTCCCCTCGGTCCCGGAGATGTTCATCACGTTCGGGATCGTGGCCCTCGAGATCATGCTCTACA